>JBEKVF010000041.1:0-10832 GCA_049514295.1 Acidimicrobiales bacterium | reverse complement strand
TGTTCTCGGGGGTGTCCGCGAGTCGCATACGGACCATCGGATTCGAGATCGCCGGCACCGCCGGTGCCGCGTGGACCGACGACGACGGGCAATTGGCGTTCAGCGGGGACGACTACCTGATGCGGCAAGTGTCGTGCATCGGTGGCGGCACCACCGAGATGGCCCGCGACGTCATCAGCGAGCGGGTGCTCGGTATGCCAAGGGAGCGTTCGCTCGATCGTGACGTGCCCTTCCGCGACGTGCCGCGCGGGCGGGCGTCCTCCCGCTCCTGATCGTGAGCGCATCCGCCGACACGGAGTGATTGATCGCCGCCGGACCACCGAATCGACCCCAACCCGATGGAGAGTGTCATGCCCCCAAGCGGGTGCCGGTGAAGCGGATCCTGACCGGTTCGCCCGCGGCCAGTGTGGTGAGCGAGGGATCCCTCGCGGATCCGGGTGCCCTGGAGCCGTTCGTCGAGATCAGCCGCTCACCGTCCTGAGACGTGGCCGGCTCCGGGTGACGGGGCCGGCCACCGATGGGAGCGGAACGCCGTGCTCAGCCGGCCGGCCAGGCCAGTGACTTCGTCTCGAGGTACTGGTCGAACCCGACGATCCCGTTCTGCCGGCCGATGCCGCTGTTCTTGTAGCCCCCGAAGGGAAGGTCGGCACCGTACACCATGCCTCCGTTGACGCTCACGACGCCCGTGCGGATCCTGTCGGCGATCGCGAGCGCCCGTTCCAGCGACGCCGAGGTCACCGCCCCGCCCAGCCCGTAGTCGCTCTCGTTGGCGATGCGGACGGCGTCGTCGTCATCGTCGAAGGGGATGACGACCAGCACGGGCCCGAAGATCTCCTCCCGGGCGATCGTCATGGAGTTGTCGACCCCGGTGAACAGCGTCGGCTCCACGAACCAACCTCGCGGCTGGTCGCTCGGGCGACCCCCGCCGACCGCCAGCGTCGCACCCTCCTCGACTCCTCGTTCGATGTGGCCGAGAACTCGCTGACGCTGCTTCTCGGAGATCAGCGGGCCCATGATCACGTCGGGACGCTGAGGGTCGCCGTAGGGGACACCTGCCATGTACGTCTTCAGGAGCTCGACGCCCTCGTCGTAGCGGGACCGCGGCAACAGCATTCGGGTCGGAATGGCACAACCCTGTCCGGCGTGCGAGCACGCTGCGAGCACGGACAGCATCGCTGTGGAGAAGTCGGCGTCGTCCAGGACGATGTTCGCGGACTTGCCCCCGAGCTCAAGGAACAACCGCTTGAGCGTGGCGGCCCCCTTCTCCATGATTCGCCGGCCCACCGCAGTCGAGCCGGTGAAGGAGATGAGGTCCACCTCCGGCGAGAGCGTGAGCTCCTCGCCGACCATGTGATCGGAGGACGTGACGACGTTCAGGACACCGGGCGGGATGTCGGTCTGCTCGGCGACGATCCGACCGAGGAACGTCGCGTTCCACGGAGTGTCGGGCGCCGGCTTCAGCACGACCGTGTTCCCGGTGGCGAGCGCCTGCGCGAGCTTCGTGATCGAGACCTCGAACGGGTAGTTCCACGGGACGACGGCACCGACCACACCGATCGGCTCCTTCCTGATCCGCCGGAAGTTGTGGTTGCCCCGGAAGTCAGGGGCAACGGGAAGGTCGGTCTCCCAGGCGTACTCGTCGATGAGCTGCGCGGGGTAGGTGATGGCGCCGTCGAGCGGAGCATCGAGCTGTGGTCCGAACGTGAGCATCCGGGGGCAGCCCACCTCCAGGATGAGTTGCTCCCGCAGCTCCTCCCGCTCGGCGACCAGCGCGGCATGGAGCTGCTCCAGGCAGCGCTGGCGGAAGGACCGGTTGGTCGACCAATCCGTGTCGTCGAAAGCCCGGCGGGCGGCGGTGATGGCTCGGTGCATGTCCTCGCCGGACGCGTCGGCGACGGCACCGAGGACCTCCTCGGTGGCGGGGTTCACGTTCTGGAACGTCTTGCTGCCGCTGGCCTCGACGAGCTTCCCGTCGATCAGCATCATCGGCTCCGGATTCACCTGCGGTGTCTCGGCCATGGATCTCTCTTCCCTCTGACGGGGGCGGTCCCGTGCCCCGCGCTGGTCCGGTTGCGACAATAGTGTTGTATTTCAAGCGCGCTCCTGGGGGAGGTCACGAGATAGCCAGATTTCAGTCGGATGAGACCCTGGTTATCGCTCCGTGAGCTGCTCTGATGCCAGCGGACGGGCTCCGGGATCTGTCGTCCGGTGCCGCTGAGGGTCAGCCCAGGCCCATCTTCCGGAAGTCCCAGCTGACGATCTTGTCGGGTACCACCTGGAGCCAAGCGTGGCGGCGATCGTGGGAGAAGGTCCCCCCGGCGTATTTCGCGCCGAAGAGCCGTTCCGGCTCGACCAGCTCGTCGTTCGGTTCGCCGGCGCGGGGGGCCTCGCCCACCGACCTGGCTCGGCCCCTGATCTCGACGCCACGCAGCTCGCCGAATCCCTCACCCGCGTCCACCAGCACGGCGACACGGGGATCCCGCTGCACGTCGGTCCATCGCTGGCTCTTCACGATGGAGGTCAGCCAGATCGCATCGGCGTGCCACACGAACCACAGGGCGGTCACGTGGGGCCCGTCGGCGCCGATGGTGGCCACCCGGCATGTGCGTTCCTCGCCGAGGAACGCATCTCGCTCCTTGGGTGTCATGGCGATTCGACGCGATCGACGTTGCTCTCTCATAGGGGTCCTTTGTCTTTGAAGGCGAGCTGCGGCTCCACCACCGCAGGGCTGGTCGTCATGCGCGCACCGAGGCGAACGCGCACAGCTCGCGGTCCGGCCCCGGGGGGAGACCGTAGGAAAGCTCGACCTCACCCATGGCGGAGCCCGCTCATGCGCGCTACCGGGACTCGCCCTCCGACGGCGTGAACTCGAGGTACAGCCGGGTCAGTCCCCTGAGGATGAAGGTCGGGACGTAATGGTAGCGGCGGGCGCCCGCCGGGCCATGGTGGCTCTCGGCAATCCGGATGTCGGTCGTCCGGTCGAGGAGGCGCTCCAGGCTCACGCGCGCCTCGGTGCGGGCAAGTGGCGCGCCGGGGCAGGTATGGACCCCGCGCCCGAACGCCATGTGACGGCGGGCGTTCTCACGGGTGATGTCGAACGTCGCCGGGTCGTCGAACCGGCGCGGGTCGCGGTTGGCGGCGGCGTTGACGAGCATCACCGTCGTGCCCGCCGGGACGTCCATGTCCCCGACCTTCGTCGGCACGCGCGCGAGCCGGAAGTCGCCCTTCACCGGGCTCTCCATGCGGAGCGTCTCTTCAATGAAGTTGGGGATGTGATCGCGCTCGGTACGCAGCACCTGCTGGAGCTCCGGGTCCTCGGCGATCAGCTGCAGAGCGGAGCTGAGGAGGCGGACCGTGGTCTCCTGGCCGGCAGCGAAGAGATTGGCGGCGACCCGTACCACGTCGATGACGTCGGGGGTCGAGCCGTCGGGGAACGTCGCGGTGGCGAGTCCCGTCAGCACATCCTCGCCCGGGGAGAGCCGACGATCTTCGACGTAGGCCGTGAACTGTTGGTACAGGTACTCCAGGGGCGACAGCGCCATGGAGTCGCCGCCGATGCTGCCGACGGCACCGTGATCCGCCGTGCCGTGGAGCAGCGCCTGCTCGAAGCGCTCGTGATCCTCCTCGGGCACCCCGAGAAGGTCCGCGATGACGAGCATGGCGAACGGGCTGGCGTACTCGCCGATGAACTCGCATTCGCCGCGGTCCAGGAACGTGTTCATCTGGCGGTCCGCGAGACGCCACATGAACTCCTCGTTGCTCTTGAGGCGCTTCGGCGTGATCAGCCGCAGGAGGAGGGAGCGATGATCCGTGTGCTTCGGGGGATCGAGCGTGGGCAGCTGGTCGCTCATCGGGAGCTCGTCGCGGTGCTCCTCAATGAGGGCACTCACGTCGTCGCCCTCCAGCGGGACGGGGAACCCGGGAAACGGGCCGGTGACCGCCGTGCACGATGACCAGGTCTCGGTGTCGCTGTAGATGGCCATCGCCTCGTCGTACCCGGTCACCATCACGACGTCGTGGTGAGGCTCGCGCCAAGCCGGGCCCTCGGCACGGATGGCCTCGAAGTAGGGGTAGGGGTCGACGAGCAGGTCATCGTCCCGGAAGAAGTCGATCGCCTTGAAATCCGTCATCTCCACCGATCCCCAGATCCCCTCTCCGGAGAAGCGCCGGTCGGGCGCCGCTCAGGCCTGCGTCGCCCACGATAGCCGCGTGCGCGATTTGTGAAAACTACGTTCTAGTATCCAAAACCCGAGTTCCGGACCTGAGCAGGCGACCTCGACGACAGGACCGCCAGGGGCCGACGGCCCGTGGCCACCGGAACTAGTCTTCCACGAAAAGAAGAAGTATGTTCTCATATTCGGGATCGTCGCCGTCGGAAGGGACCTGGCCATGCGCATCGGATTGATGATCGGTCCGGAGCGGGGCCGCTACCGGACCAAGGTCGAACGGCTCCAGGCCGATGCCCGTTGGGCGGAGGAGGTCGGCCTCGCCACCGTCTGGATCCCGCAGATCCCCGACGAATTCGACGCGCTGACCGCCGCCACCATGGTCGGCGCGGCGACGACCCGTATCGAGGTCGGCACCGCCGTCGTTCCGGTGCAGCCCCGCCACCCGATCGCACTGGCCCAACAGGTCCTGTCGGTCCAGGCCGTCTGCGAGGGTCGTCTGGCCCTCGGTCTCGGCGTCTCGCACCACTGGGTCATCGACGAGATGCTCGGGCTGCCCTACGAGCGCCCCGTCCCGACGATGCGCTCCTACCTCGACGTCCTCGACCGGGCGCTCGCCGGCCCCGGACCCGTCGACGTGGAGAACGAGTCTTTCCGCGTGCACAACCCGCTCGACATCACCGATATCACCCCGACCCCGGTCCTGCTCGCCGCACTGGGCCCCCGCATGCTGGCGCTGTGCGGCGAGCGGACCGCCGGGACCATCCTGTGGATGGCCGACGAGCGCGCCATCGGATCCCACGTCGTCCCGACACTGACGCGGGCGGCCGAGGCGGCCGGCCGTCCCGCCCCCCGCGTCGTGGCCGGCATCCCCGTCTGCCTGTGCGGCGACGACGAGATCGACGCCGCCGTGGCCCGCACCAACCGCATCCTGGCCGAGGCCGAGGTCTCCCCGAACTACCAGAAGCTGCTCGACCACGGCGACGCCCGGAACGTGGGCGACATCCTCGCCGCGGGCAGCGAGTCGACGATCGTGAAGCGATTGCGCGGCTTCGCCGACGCGGGTGTCACCGACATCTCGGTCCGGGTGGTGCCGATCGGTGACGGCCGTGAGGAGCTCATCGCCTCGTCCAAACGCACGCGTGAGCTCCTCGCCTCGCTCGCCTCATCGCTCTGACCGGCGTGGTGCCACGACCGGCCGACCCGCAGAGACCGAGGGAGCACAATGGACGACACTGACCGCTTGCAGGCGGCGCGCACCATGCGGCGCGCCATGCTCGGCGACGCCTACGTCGACAGCCAGACGACCGACCCCGACCCCGGCTCGGCGGCGGCGGAGTTCCAGGACTACATCACGTCGATGGCGTGGGGGGTGTGGACCCGGCCGGAGCGCTCACGCCGCGCGATCGGAGCCTGCTCGTCATGGCGATCACGGCGGCGCTCGGACGCATGGAGGAGTTCCGCCTGCATGCGAGCAGCGCCCCCCGTACCGGCGTCACGGACGAGGAGCTCGACGAGCTGCTGTTCCAGATCGCCGCCTACTGCGGCGCGCCGGCCGGGATCGCCGCCCGGCGCGGGCTCCAGGCGGTCAGGGCGGCGCGGGACGCCGAGGGGTGACGCCGGCGGCCGTCGGCTTCGGGTCGAGCCGGTGCTCGCGGGGCTCAGCGAGCGCCGGCACCGGGTGGGCGACCGCCCCGGGATGGGTCAGGCCCTCAAGCTGGCCAACAACTTCCTGTCGGCGGCGGCGCTGGCCGCCACCAGTGAGGCGATCGCCTTCGGCCGCGCGGCCGGGCTGGACATGGAGACGATGCTCCAGGTCCTGAACCAGTCGAGCGGGAGAAGCGCCGCCTCCAGCGACAAGTTCCCCGATCAGATCCTGACGGAGCGCTACGCCGCCGGCTTCTCCAATTCGCTGATGGCCAAGGACGTGCGGCTCTACCTGCGCGCCGTCGAGGAGGTCAGCGGCCCCCGGTCGATGGGTGCGGTCACGGCGTCGGTGTGGGAGGACTTCGACCGCTCCGAGCCCGGCGCCGACTTCACCCGCATCTTCCCGTTCGTCGAGAATTCGTAGCCGCTCGGCTACAGCGGCGCGAAGAGCGGCAGCCGCCGCGCCGCGAGCAGCTCCGCCCCGAGCTCGCGGGTGAGCGAGCGCGACGAGCCGAACAGCTCGTCGAGCACCAGGACACGCCGCGCGTAGAGGTGGAACTCGTGCTCCGTCGTGAAGCCGATCCCGGCCAGGACCTGTTGGCAGTGGCGGGCGGCCGTGCGGGCGCCGCGCCCGGCGAGCGCTTTGGCGACGGACGCCGTGGTCGGCGACCAGTCCTCCCAGGCCGCGCTCAACACGGCATCGGCCGACTCGATGGCCACCAGCGTCTCGGCCAGTCGGTGGCGGACGGCCTGGAACGCGCTGATGGGCCGACCGAACTGGACGCGTTCGAGGGCGTGCCGGCGGGCCAACTCGAGCATCGTCCTCGCCGCACCGACCAGCTCGTGCCCCATGGCGAGCTGGGCCAGGGCGACCGCCGCCGGCCAGGACGGCGACATGACCTCGGGCCGGAGGGCCCCCTTGGCCACGGTGCCGCTCACCTCGACGAGCCCGAGCTCGGGGTCCATGCCGCGCACCGGCCGGAGGGTCAGGTCGGGGGTGGGCACGAGGAAGGCGACCTCGGTGTTCACCGCCTGGGCCACCACGACGGCGGTCTCGCGGGCGAGCAGCGACGCGCGGCCGAGGCCGCGGATGACCAGGCTCCCGCTGTCGAGCTCGCCGGGCGGGCACCAGCGCCCGAGTGGTGGCAGCACGAACCCTGCTGTCGGAGGGACCTCCAGCCCCAGCGGGCAGGCGAGCACCTGGTCCAGCGCCGACGAGGAGGCGTGAGCGGAGCCCTCGAGCTCGAAGAGGATCGAGACGGCCTCCCGCGTGTGCTCCGCCAGCGCGTCGGGCCAGCCGAGCTCGAGCAGGGCCGCATCGAGCGGCTCGCCGGAGTGCGTCTCGACGGCGTGGCGCAGGCTCCGCGCGAAGACGTCCCGGTCCTCGCCGTCCATTAGCGATCGGTCCCGAGGTCGAGCAGCCGGCGGGCGATGATGTTCCGCTGGATCTCCGCGGTCCCGCCGTAGATCGTCGCCGCCCGTGAGTAGAGGAACTCCCGGCGCCAGCGTTCGCTGGCCGGGTCGTCGCCGAGGTCGACGCTGGCCGCCAGGCCGTCGGCGACCAGGTCGAACAGCGCCTGCTCGGCCGTGGCCACCAGCACCTTGTCGATGGACGTCTCGGGACCGAGGCGCTCGCCCGCGGCCAGCCGGCGCTGCGTGGACCGCGAGCGGGTCCGCAGGGCGTAGAGGAGCTGCGCCACCTCACCCACGTCGGCGGGGTCGAGCTCCCCGGGCGGCGCGGCCTGGAGGAGGCCCTGCAGCCGCTCTTGGAGGTAGGCGGCTCTGTGCCACAGCGCCGTGCTCCGCTCGTAGGGAAGGAGGTCCATCGCCACCGACCAGCCCTGCCCCTCCTCACCGAGGGTGCGGTCGAACGGCACGACGACGCCGTCGAAGAAGACCTCCGAGAACTCGGCGGCGCCGTGCATCGTCTCGATCGGCCGCACCACGATGCCGGGGCTGTCCATGTCGATGAACAGGGCGGTGATGCCCCGGTGCGCCGAGTCCGCCCCGCCGGTACGGGTGAGGAGCACGCAGCGATCGGCGTACTGGGCGAGGCTGGTCCACACCTTCTGGCCCGTGACGCTCCAGCCGTCGCCCGTCCGGGTCGCGCGGCACGACAGCGAGGCCAGGTTGCTGCCGGTCCCGGGCTCCGAGAAACCCTGGCACCAGGTCTCGTCGCCCCGCAGGAGCCGCGGCACCATGGTGGCGGCGAGCTCCGGTGACGCGTAGTCGATCATCGTCGGGGCCAGCACCTCGGTCAGGGAGTAGATGCCCGGCTCGACGAGGCCCCGCGACGTGAGGGCCTCGCCGAGGTAGGCGCGCAGCAGGGTCGATCCACCCAGTCCGCCGACGCGTTCGGGCCACCCCCAGCGCATGAAGCCGGCCTCGTAGGTCAGGCGCTTCACCTTGGCCAGCTGGGCCATCTGGTCGTCGAGCGTGTCGGTGCCCGCGTGGTCTGCCGCGAGGACGTGCTCGTGCTGGTCGAGCCAGTCGTCCAGCGACCGCCGGAACTCGTCGATCTCCATCAGCCGGACGAAGGTGTGGGGCGCGTCGGGTCGTGCGGCCGTCCGGAGTCCCGGGCGCCGCTCTTGCGCAGGAACGTCATGGAGCGCGTCTGCAACCGCCAGCCGTCCGCGGTGCGACGGTAGGTGTCGGTGTAGTAGCCGATGCGCATGTCGTGTGTGGTCTGCTCCACGAAGCACAGCGGCTGCTGGCCGGTCCCGACGTCCCCGTCCAGCTCGAGAGCGGGCGGGCCCACCAGGAAGAGCCCCTTGGGGGCCGCGGCCACGAGGGCCGGGAAGTCCTCGAGCGGGTAGGTGTCCCCGAAGGCGCTGTAGGTGCCGTCGGGTGTGAAGACGTCGACGACGGCATCGATGTCGTCCTTGGTCATGCTGACGGCGTAGCGGGCCAGCAGCTGCTGGACCTCGATCACGTCGTCGATCGGCATTTCCCCCATCACCCCTCCTCGTAGACAACGTGCACCGACGGGCTGGTCGGTACGGACTGGCAGGTGAGCACCCAGCCCTCTGCGATCTCGTCGTCGTCGAGGGCGTTGTTCACGAACATATCGACAGTCCCCTCCACCAGTCTGGCCATGCAGGTCGCGCAGCTGCCCGACTCGCAGGAGAAGGGTGGGGCCATCCCCATCTGCCGCGCCGTCTGCAGGATCGTCGTGCCCGGGCGGTGTTCGGTCGTGTCGGTTCGTCCGGACAGGTCGATCGTGACCCGGGAGCCCACAGCCGTCGAGAACGGCGGCACAGGCTCGGGGACCTGCTCGGTCGGGGTGAAGCGCTCGATGTGGATCTGCTCGGTGGCGACCCCACCCGAGAGGAGCGCCTCCTCCACGACGTCCATGAACGGACCCGGTCCACAGACGTAGAACTCGGAGTCCCAGTTGGCACTCGCGAACGCACGTATGGCATCGCGTTGCACGAGCCCACTCTCGAGATCGATGTGGTGCGACACCGTGAACCGGTCGCCGTGCTGCGCGCTGAGGGCGTCGAGCTCGGACCGGAAGATCACCGAATCGTGGCCGTGGTTGGCGTAGAAGAGGCGCACCCTTCGGGTGGTGGTCGTCAGCGCCGTCTTCAGCAGCGAGTGCACCGGGGTGATGCCGCTCCCGGCACAGAACGCGACGACGTCTTCGTCGCCCGCGGTGAGACGGAAGACGCCGGCCGGGCGGGTCACCTCGACGATGTCACCGGCCGCCAAATGGTTGTTCATCCAATTCGACACCACGCCGTCGGGTGTTCGCTTCACGGTGACCGCCAATTCGGGGTCGACCGCGGGGGAGGACGACATGGAGTAGCACCGCAGGTGCGGCTCGCCGTCGACCCGCACCCGGAAGGTGCAGAATTGCCCGGCCTCGTAGGCGAACGCCGATCGGAGGTCGTCGGGCAGCTCGAGCACGTACGAGCTGGCGTCGGCCGTCTCGCGGATCACCCGGGCGATGCGCAACGGGTGGAACGCATGATCGTGCGCCGTATCCGTTCCACCTGCAATTGGCCGCGAAATCGCCATGCTGCTATACGATAACGGAGTTCTCATCCACTGGCAACGAGGCTGGCTCACGCCGTGGAGCCGTGCAAGAGTGCGATCCGGACAAAGGAGGACCCGTGGGGGAGCCGGCCGACACTGGCGCGGAGAGGTGGGCGTTGCGCACGGTGCCGGACAGTCTGGCGCGCCGCTACGTCGCCGAGGGCTGGTGGAACGACGCCACCCTCGGGGCCACGGTCGCCGACGGCATGACGCGCCTCAGTGAGACGGTCTTCCAGGTGCATTCGAAGGTCCGGCCGTGGAGGGGCACGTTCGCCGACGTCGATTGCGCCGCGCGCTCGCTGGCGGGTGCGCTGCGGGCGAGGGGTGTCGGCCCGGGGCAGGTGGTCGTGATCCAGCTCCCCAACTGGGTGGAGGCCGGGATCTCTTTCTGGGCGGCGGCGTACCTGGGCGCCGTCGTCATCCCGATCGTCCACTTCTACGGCGCCAAGGAGGTCGAGTACATCCTCGAGGCGACGTCGCCCGATGTGGTGATCACCGCCGACCGTTTCGGCCACAACGACTATCTGGCGGTGTACACCGGGCTGCTGGAGCGGCGGCCCGTCCCGCTGTGGCTGGTGGCCGGCCAGTCGAGCGACCGGGAGCTCCCGGCCAGCGCGACTCCCTTCGCGTCGATGCTGGACGCCGATCCGATCGCCGGCCCCGTCGCGGTCGATCCGGGCTCGCCGGCCATCGTCGGCTTTACGTCCGGGACGACGCGCGATCCCAAGGGCGTCGTGCACTCCCACCGGACGATCGGCTGCGAGACGCGCCAGCTGGACTACCTGTTCCCCAAGGGTGGGCCTCCGACGATCACCGGTGCGCCCGTGGGCCATTTCATCGGGATGCTCAACGCGTTCCTGTTGCCCCTGCTCCGGACGCGCCCGGTCCACCTGATCGACGTGTGGGATCCGGGTGAGGTACTTCGCCTCATGCACGACGAGGGGCTCGGTGTGGGCGGCGGGGCCACCTACTTCCTGACCA
>JBEKVF010000040.1:0-11121 GCA_049514295.1 Acidimicrobiales bacterium | reverse complement strand
CCGCGAGGAGGATCGCCTGGCCGATGCGGGGGCATATCGCGAGGCCGCGCTGGAGGCGCTCGAGCTCATCGAGCCCGCCGCGGGTGAAGGCGGCGCCCTCGACCTGCTCGGACGCGCCGGCGGCGCGCTGTCCGGACGCGAGGCGTTCGATCTCTACCGCGAGCGCGTGGCCGCCGCCGCCGTCGACCTCTCCGACCTGGCGCGCTCGCTGCGGGACGAGCTCGAGGGGTGGGAGGACGACCCGCAGCGCCTGGGGGAGATGCAGGAGCGCCGGCGGCTGTTGGCCGAGCTCCGGCGCAAGTACGGCGATGACCTGGGCGCCGTGATGGCCTACGCCCGGCAGGGGGCCGCACGGCTCGCCGCGCTGCAGGACGCCGAGGGCGAGGCGGCCCGGCTGCAGGCCGAGCACGGGCTTCGCCGCGCCGAGCTGGCGGAGGCGGAGGCGGCTGTGCGCTCGGTGCGGGCCCGTGCCGCCGGGGAGTTCGGCCGGCTGATCGGTGAGCGCCTGGCCTCGCTCGCCATGGCGGGCGCCCGCCTGGAGGTGCGGGTGGCCCCCGAGGGGACGGGGGAGCCCGTGGAGCTGGCCCTGGGGGCCAACGTCGGGGAACCGGTGCAGCCGCTCGCCCGGGCCGCGTCGGGCGGTGAGCTGGCCCGGGCCATGCTCGCCATCCGGCTGGTCGGGCTGGGCGGACCGCAGACGATGGTCTTCGACGAGGTCGACGCCGGAGTGGGCGGTGCGGCCGCCCTCGCGCTCGGGGAGGCCCTCCACGAGGTGGCGCGGCAGCGCCAGGTGCTGGTGGTGACCCACCTCGCCCAGGTGGCGTCCCGGGCGGACGCGCAAATCAGCGTGGTCAAACAGGAGTCCCGGGGTCGCACCGTGACGACTGCGCTCCCGGTGTCCGGCGAGGACCGCGTCACCGAACTGTCACGGATGCTCTCGGGGCATCCCGGCAGCGACGTGGCCCGCGCGCACGCCCGCGAGCTGCTCCAGGTGTCGCATGCGGGGTAGTCCACCGCGCGTTCCACCGCGTTCGATTATCGTGGTCGGGTGCACCGATCACGTGACGTGATACTCGGCGTGCCGAAGGCGGCGTGAGCAAGTTCATCTTCGTCACCGGCGGGGTCTCGAGTTCGCTCGGGAAGGGCCTCACGGCCTCCTCGCTCGGCCGGCTCCTCAAATGCCGGGGT
The DNA here is from genome assembly GCA_049514295.1 of Acidimicrobiales bacterium. Classification (GTDB taxonomy): domain Bacteria; phylum Actinomycetota; class Acidimicrobiia; order Acidimicrobiales; family RAAP-2; genus Bog-473. The sequence continues at coordinate 9,933 of JBEKVF010000040.1, read as the reverse complement.
CTGCGGGTGACGATGTGCAAGCTCGACCCCTACATCAACGTCGACCCCGGGACGATGAACCCCGGGGAGCACGGAGAGGTGTTCGTCACCGAGGACGGCGGCGAGACCGACCTCGACCTCGGCCACTACGAGCGGTTCATCGACGAGAACCTCTCCAGGCGCTCCAACACCACGACCGGGGGCATCTACCGCTCGGTCATCGAGAAGGAGCGCCGCGGTGACTTCCTCGGCCGGACCGTGCAGGTCATCCCGCACGTCACCGACGAGATCAAGGACCGCATCCGGCGCCTGGCCGACGAGGATGTCGACATCGTCATCGTCGAGATCGGCGGCACCGTCGGCGACATCGAGATCGTGCCCTTCATCGAGGCCATCAGGCAGTTCCGCCGGGACATCGGGCGGGACAACGTGTGCTACGTCCACCTCACCCTGGTGCCCTACCTCGTGTCGGGCGAGCAGAAGACCAAGCCGACGCAGCACTCGGTGACCGAGTTGCGCAGCCGCGGTATCCAGCCCGACGTCATCGTCTGCCGCAGCGACAAGCCCATCTCCGAGGGGCTGAAGCGCAAGATCTCGCTGCAGTGTGACGTCCCCATCGACGCGGTCATCTCTGCGGTGGACGCACCGAGCATCTACGAGATCCCGCTCGTGCTCCACGAGCAGGGGCTTGACACCTACGTGTGCCGCACGCTCGGCATCGACGACGCCACCCACCGGATCGACATCTCCGAATGGGAGGGGCTCGTGGGGCGCGTCGAGTCGCTCACACGTCGCGTCAAGGTTGGGATCGTCGGCAAATACGTAAACATGCCCGACGCCTACATGTCGGTCGTCGAGGCGTTGCGCCACGCAGGCTTCCACCACAGCGCCGAGGTGGAACTGGACTGGATCGACGCCGAGCTCGTGCCGGATCTGCTCGGCACCGACCGGCTGCGAGGGCTCGACGCCATCGTCATCCCCGGTGGATTCGGCGAGCGGGGGATCGAGGGCATGGTCGCCGCTGCCGGCTACAGCCGCGACCACGGCATTCCCTGCCTGGGACTCTGTCTCGGCCTGCACGTGATGGTCATCTCGGTGGCCCGTGACCTGGCCGGGCTGGAGCGCGCCAACTCGCGGGAGTTCGACAGCCTCTCGCCCCACATGGTGATCGACCTGATGCCCGATCAGACCGAGGTCACGGACAAGGGCGGGACGATGCGGCTCGGTTCGTATCAGGCGGTGCTGCTGCCGGACTCCAATGTGGCCAAGGCCTACGGCACCCTGGGCGTGACCGAGCGGCACCGCCACCGGTTCGAATTCAACAACCGCTACAAGTCACGGCTCGAGGCGGTCGGCCTGGTGTGCTCGGGGAACTCGCCCGACGGGCGGCTGGTCGAGTTCGTGGAGTTCGAGGACCACCCGTACTGGGTCGCCACGCAGGCGCACCCCGAATTCAAGAGCCGGCCCGACCGTGCCCACCCCTTGTTCCGCGAGCTGGTGGCGGCGGCACTGGAGCGGGCGGACGGACGAGAGCCGCATCTGCTCGACCTCGACGCCGTCACCTAGGCGGTGCCCGGGTTCCGCCGCGTCTCGGAGGAGGAGCTCCTCCGGGCCTGGCTGTTCCGGGTCGATCGTTTCCATCTCCTCGACCCGGGCGGCGAGCCCTTCGACCGCTTCGTTGTCCGCCACCCCGGCGCCGTCACGGTCGTGCCCGTCCACGAGGACGGGACGGTGTCGCTCGTGCGCCAGTACCGGGCCGCCGTCGACGCCCTCGTGCTCGAGATCCCGGCCGGGACCCGCGACAAGGGCGGCGAGTCACTGGAGGCGACGGCGCGCCGCGAGCTGGCCGAGGAGGCCGGACTGGAGGCGGCGCACTGGGAGTTCCTGATCGGCACGTGGAACACACCGGGCGTGAGCGACCAGCACACGACGATCTTCCTCGCCACCGGGCTGTCGGCCTGTGAGAGCCGACCGGACGGGATCGAAGAGAGGTACATGACCGTCGAGACCATCCGCCTCGCCGATCTCGACAACCTGGTGGCCGCCGGGACCTTGAAGGACGAGACCACGGTGCTGGGGCTCTACATGGCGCGCCAGCGCCTGGCCGCCACCGGCCGCCTGCCGTGACGGCGACACTGCCCCGGGGTGCCGAGGAGTTCCTGTCGTGGCTCGAGGTGGAGCGGGGGCGGTCGCCCCGCACGCTGGCGGCGTACCGACGCGACCTGGCGGTCTACGAGGAGGACCTGGAGGCCCGCAGCGGCAGGGCGATCGACGCCGCATCCTCATCGGACGTGGCGGCGTACCTCGCCTCGTTGCGGCAGACCCACGGCGCGGCCTCGGTGGCCCGGGCGCACTCGAGCATCCGCGGCTTTCATCGCTTTCTCGTCGAGGAGGGCCTGCGCGGCGACGACCCCACCCTCGATCTGCCGTCCATCTCCGTGACCGACCTCCTGCCGAAGGCGCTGAGCGAGGAGGAGACGGAGCGCCTGCTCGGCTCGGTCGTCGGAACGGGGCCGATCGTGCTGCGCGACCGCGCCCTCCTCGAGGTGCTCTACGGCACGGGGGCCCGGGTGAGTGAGGTCGTGGGGCTCAACGTGGGCGACGTCGCCGGCGCGGTGGAGTCGGCGGACCTGCCCCTGGTCCGTGTCCTCGGGAAGGGTGACAAGGAGCGGGTCGTGCCCCTGGGCCGCCTCGCCCGCACCGCCTTGGCCGACTGGCTCTCAGGCCAGGGCCGGCCCCTTCTCGAGCCGAAGAAGTGGCGACGCCGCAGCGATGCTGAGGCCGTCTTCCTCAACGCCCGTGGGGGGCGGCTCTCCCGGGTGGGGGTGTTCGGGGTGGTCAAGAAGTACGCCGCCCGGGTGGGGCTCGAGGAGAAGGTGAGCCCTCACGTGCTGCGGCATTCGTGTGCCACGCACATGCTGGCCCGGGGGGCTGACGTACGGGTCGTCCAGGAGCTCCTGGGGCATGCTTCCATCGCCACCACCCAGCGCTACACCAAGGTGTCGCCCGAACACCTCCGGCGGGCCTACGAGGGAGCACACCCCCGAGCGGGAACAAAGGGGGGGAGGGACCGCGTAGCATGAGCGCATGCCGAACGAGGCCCCCACGGCGGAGACCGCCGACATCGATTTCGCCGCCCTGCTGCGCAACGAGCAGGCCGGTCTTCAGGCCCAGCTGAAGGAGCTCGGCTTCGCTGACCAGGGGAGTGGCCTCAACTACGACTCGAACTTCGCCGACTCCAGCCAGGTGACGGCGGAGCGCGGCGAGGCGGAGCGTCTCGCGACCGAGCTCCGTGAGGCCCTCGACGAGGTCGAGGCCGCCATCAAGCGCCTGGAGAGTGGCACCTACGGCAACTGTGAGGTGTGCGGGAAGCCGATCGGGGCAGCCCGGCTCGAGGCCATGCCCGCAGCCCGTCTCTGCATCGTCGACGCCGCCAAGCACTAGGTGCGGCCACCCGGTGCCTCCTCGGGGAGGCGCCCGATGGATCAGCGGACCAAGCGCACGCTGTGGATCGCGGCCGGGGTTCTGTTCGTCATCGCCCTGGTCGTGCACCACAACATCAAAGAGCAGGAGATCATCATCTTCTGTGTCCTGGTGCCTTCCATCATCCTGCACGAAGTGACGCATGGGTGGGTGGCCAACGCATTCGGGGACGACACGGCGAAACGGGCTGGGCGGCTCAGCCTGAACCCGATTGTGCACGTCGACCCGGTCGGGACGCTCATCGTTCCCGCGCTCTTGTCCCTGGGCTCCGTTGGCTTCTTCGGATGGGCCAAGCCGGTGCCGGTCAATACGTCGAGGTTGCGCAGCCCGCGCAACCATGGCGTGCTCGTTTCGCTGGCCGGACCAATGATGAACGCTCTGTTGGCGGCGATCTTCGGGATCGTGTTCGTGCACTTTTTCCGGGTCAGTGTGCTCTCATCCGGGACCTTCTCGACCGGCGCCCAGATCATCTTCTACGCGAGCCTGGTCAATGTCGGTCTGTGTGCCTTCAACCTCATCCCTGTCCCGCCCCTTGACGGCTCCGTGCTCTTTGAGCGGCTGTTGCCGGCGCGGTACTGGCCGACCTACCTCCGCTACCGCCAGTACACGATGCCGATCCTCCTCGGGCTCGTGCTCCTGAACTTCTTCTTGTACCCGCATGGCCCGCTCACCTGGCTTTTCGACCACCTCTACAACTGGTGGGCCAGCGTGCTGGGCGTCTAGAGGAACCCGGCGGGCAAGAGCCCCACGGCGTCCGCGGCCCGCGCGTACGTGGCGGCTGCGACCTCGTGCGCCCGCGCCGCACCCTGGGCCAGCACTGCGTGGACGTAGGGCATGTCGCTTTCGAACTGGGCGCGCCGCTCACGCACCGGCCGCAGCAGGTCGCAGAGGGCCGTCGCCACGTCGTTCTTGAGGTCCCCGTAGCGCTCGTAGCCCGCGGCCACGTCGACCGCCGTGCGCCCGGTCGCGGCCGCGAGAAGGTCGAGGAGGTTGGCCAAGCCCGGCTTGGCCACCCGGTCGTAGCGCATCTCACCGTCGGTGTCGGTGACCGCCTTGCGCACCTTCCGGGTGATGTCATCGTCGGAGTCGAGCAGGCCCATGGTGCCCAGCGGCGAGTCGACGGACTTGGACATCTTGCGCTCGGGGTGCTGCAGGTCCATGACGCGGGCGCCCGTGCCGGCGATGGCGGCTTCCGGGACCGTGAAGGTCTCCCCGTAGCGGTTGTTGAACCGGACCGCGACCTCGCGGGTCAGCTCCAGGTGCTGGCGCTGGTCGTCGCCCACCGGGACCGCCGTTGCGTCGTACAGGAGGATGTCGGCCGCCATGAGACAGGGGTAGGTGAAGAGCCCGACCCGGACCGCCTCCTGCCCCTGGCCCTTGTCCTTGAACTGGGTCATGCGCCGGAGCTCGCCCATGGTGGCGGTGCACTCGAGCAGCCAGGTGAGCCGGGTGTGCTCTGGCACGTGGCTCTGAATGAACAGGGTGCAACGGTCAGGGTCGAGCCCGATTGCGAGGAGGTTGAGGGCAGCATCGAGCGTGTTGGCCCGGACGCCGGCCGGGTCGATGTCCGAGGTCAGGGCGTGGAGGTCCACCACGCAGTAGAACGCATCGTGCCCGTCCTGGAGGGACACCCAGTGCCGCAGGGCCCCGAGGTAGTTCCCCAGGGTGAAGTTGCCCGAGGGCGCGATGCCGGAAAGGACCCTGTTCATGGGGCGCCATGGTAGGGCGCACGGGTGCTGGACCCGGCCCGTGGCAGGGGTGCGCGGGGGAGGTCGGCTGGTTCGGTAACGTCAACGGGTGGCCTACGCGGTCTCCACTCCTGTCTTCGAGGGTCCGATCGAACTCCTGCTCCACCTCGTGTCCTCCCACGAGGTGGACATCCTCGACATCCCTCTTCTGCCAGTGGTCGACGGCTTCGTGCGTGTCCTGTCCGATCAGCGGGACCTGGTCGACTTCAACCAGCTCTCGGAGTTCCTGCTCGTCGCAGCCATCCTCATCGAGCTCAAGTCGCAGAAGCTGCTGCCCGGGCGCGAGGCAACCGAGGACGACGAGGATCTCGTGGGGTGGGAGGAGCGCGACCTGCTGCTGGCCCGGTTGCTCGAGTGCCGTGCCTACGCCGCTGCGGCCGACGTCTTCGTGGCTCTGGCCGAGCAGGCGTCCCGGTCGGTGCCCCGCGAAGTGGGGCTCGACGACGACTTCATCGTGCACGCTCCCGACCTGCTGGCCGGGATCGACCCCGATGACGTGGCCCAGGCCTACCTGCGGGGGTCGGCCGAGCGTCTGGTGCCCCGCGTCGATCTCTCGCACGTCACGGTGGACACGGTCTCGGTGTCCGAGGCGGTGTCCGAGCTGATCGGCATGCCCGAATCGAACCGGGCCGGCTCGTTCCGGGCGCTGGTGCAGGACTGCCGGACCCGCATCGAGGTCATCGTGCGCTTCCTGGCCCTACTCGAGCTGTGCAAGATGGGTCGCGTGGCTCTGGGGCAGGGGACGACCTTCGGCGACCTGCGCATCTCGTGGCTGGCCGCCGACGAGCTCGCCGGGGTGGCGAGCGGCCGCGGGCTCGCGGAGCTGGCCGGTTTCGAAGTCGACGACTACGAGGGGTGAGGAGTTGAGTCCCGTGGAGCGTGCTGAGCTGGGCCGGACGATCGAGGCCATCCTCCTGGTGGCGGTGGAGCCGTTGCCGCCCCAACTGCTGGCCGAGCTGCTCGAGGAGCCCGTCGAGCGGGTGGAGGAGGCCCTGGCCGAGCTGGCGCAGTCCTACGACAGCGAGCACAGGGGCTTCGTGCTGGCCCGCATCGCCGGTGGTGCCCGGTTGCAGACCCACCCGGACCTGGCACCGTACGTGGAGCGGTTCGCCAACCGCGAGGCCTCGCACCGCCTGTCGACCGCGGCGCTCGAGACGCTGGCCATCGTCGCCTACCGCCAGCCGGTCTCCCGGGGCCAGATCTCTGCGCTGCGGGGGGTCAACGTCGACGGGGTGACCCGGCTGCTGGAGCAGCGGGGGTACATCGCTGTCGTCGGCCATGCGGAGGGTCCGGGCCAGCCGGCCCTGTTCGGGACCACCGACCTCTTCCTCGAGCGGCTCGGGCTCGACTCGTTGGACCAGCTACCCGCGGTGGAGGACTTCCTGCCCGGACCCGAGGTCGCCGGCGACTTCGAGCGCGAGCTGCAGTCGGCGCTGGGCCTGGGCGTCGAGGCGGCCTCCGACGACAGCTGAGGATTCGGAGGGCGAGCGCCTCCAGAAGGTCCTGGCCCGGGCCGGGGTCGGGTCGAGACGGGCCTGCGAGGAGCTGATCGCTGCCGGGCGTGTCACGGTGGACGGCCAGGTGGCCGCCCTCGGCCGCCGGATCGACCCGTCGGCGGTCCGGGTCGAGCTCGACGGCGTGCTCGTGCCCGTGGCGCCGGGCCTCGTCTACTACCTCCTGAACAAGCCGGACGGAGTCATCACGACGGCCGACGACCCCCAGGGACGGCCGACGGTCATTTCACTCGTGCCTCCGGAGCCACGTGTGTTCGCCGTGGGCCGGCTCGACCACCACACCGAGGGGCTCCTGATCCTGACCAACGACGGGGCACTCTCGCAGCTGCTCACCCATCCCTCGCACGGGGTCGACAAGGAGTACGTGGCGGAGGTGGCTGGGGGCACCCCCTCGCCCGGGTCCCTGCGCGCCCTGCGCCAGGGCGTGGAGCTCGACGATGGCCCGACTTCACCGGCCGAGGTGGGAGTGCTGGCGCCCGGGGTGCTGCGCCTCGTCATCCACGAGGGGCGCAATCGCCAGGTCCGCCGCATGTGCGACGCCATCGGCCATCCCGTGCGGCGCCTCGTGCGCACCCGCATCGGACCCGTGCGCGACACCACTCTGCCCCCAGGCCGGTGGCGCACCCTGAGTGCCGACGAGGTCCGCTCCCTGGCCGCCGCGGCCAATCCGGGCCTCCCGGCGCGGGACGGCGGGCTCGGACTGCCCCCGACCAGCGAGGGAGCCGAAGCGGGCCGGTAGAGTGACCCGCCATGGCACCCGCTCTCACGGTCAGGGGTTTGCGCGGGGCGACGACGGTCGACGCCGACACCGTGGCCCAGGTCACGGAGCGCTCCCAGGAGCTGATGCGCGAGATCATGACCCGCAACGGCCTCGCCGAGGACGACATCGTCAGCGTGCTCTTCACCGCCACGGCGGACGTGACGAGCACCTTCCCCGCCACCGCCATCCGCGAGATCGGGTTCGGCGCGGTGCCGCTCCTCTGCGCCGCTGAGATCGCGGTGCCCGGTTCCATGCCGCTGTGCATCAGGGTGCTCCTGCACGTGTACACCCCCAGGTCCCGGGACGAGATCCATCACGTCTACCTCCACGGCGCCCAAGGGCTCCGCGATGACCTCCCCGACTGAGAGCGGGGCGCGTCGCCGGGCGCTCGTTGTCGGCACCGGGTTGATCGGAGGATCGATCGCCCTCGGGCTGCGGCGGCGGGGCTGGCACGTGTCCGGTCTCGACTCCGACGAAGGACGAGAGCACCAGGCGCTCGAAAGCGGGGTCATCGACGCGGCCGGTGACGACCCCGAGGCCGAGGTCGTCTTCGTGGCCACCCCAGCGACCTCCGCCGCGGACGTGGCCCGCCGCATCCTGCGCGATGAGGGTCGCCCGGCCGACGTCGTGGTCACCGATGTCAGCGGGGTGAAGACGGCCATCGTCGCCGAGGCCGACCATCCGCGCTTTATCGGGGGGCATCCGATGGCGGGGTCCGAGCAAATCGGCCTGCACGGGGCGGACCCCGATCTCTTCGAGGGAGCCGTGTGGGTGCTCACCCCGACGGCCACCACCGATCTGGGGGCATTCGACCGGCTGAAGGGGGTCGTGATGAGCCTGGGCGCCGACGTGCTGGTGCTCTCGCCCTCGGACCACGACCGGCTGGTGGCGGTGGTGTCCCACGTGCCTCACCTCGTGGCCGCCACGCTCATGAACGCCGCCAGCGCCGGCGCCGAGCAGGACGGTGCCCTGCTCCGGCTGGCGGCCGGGGGGTTCCGCGACATGACCCGTGTCGCCGCCGGCCATCCGGGCATCTGGCTCGAAATCTGCGCCGAGAACGCGTCGCCCATCGTGGATGCGCTCGATGCGCTCGTCAGGGACCTGACAGCTATGCGGCACCGCGTGGCGACCCACGACCGCGACGCGCTGCTCGGTGTCCTCCAGAAGGCCAGCGCGGCGCGGCGGAACCTTCCCGCCCGCGTCGTGCGGCCCGAGCACCTGGCCGAATTGCGGATTCCCGTGCCGGACCGGGCGGGCGTGCTGGCGGAGATCACCTCACTCGCCGCCGATGCGGGCATCGGCATCTACGACATAGAGATCGCGCACTCGGCGGAGGGCCCGCGTGGCGTCCTCATCCTGGTGGTCGACGGTGCCGACGCGGGAACCCTCACGGCGGCCGTCGAGGCGCGGGGGTACCGGTGCCGGGCCGAGCACCTCTCATGACCGCGCCACGCGCCCTCGTCGTGCCCGGCGGCGTGCCGTGCCGGGGTGTCGTGCGCACCCCTGGTGAGAAGTCCATCTCGCACCGGGCCATCCTGCTGGGCGCACTGGCCGAGGGGACCTCCGTCGTGCACGGGCTCTCCGACGGCGACGACGTTGCGGCATCCCTGGCCGCCGTCGAGGCGATGGGTGCCGGCGTGGACCGCCCCGGCGACGGCACCGTCGTCCTCCACGGCGGCCGCGGACGGCTCCACCCGGCTGATGGGCCGCTCGACTGCGGCAATTCGGGAACCTCCATGCGCCTCCTCGCGGGCCTGGTCGCCGGCTTCGGCTGGGAGACCGAGCTGGTGGGCGACGAGTCCCTGTCGGCCCGCCCCATGGACCGGGTGGCCGAACCGCTCGGCCTCATGGGTGCGACGGTGCACGGCCGCCGGGAGCGCTGCCTACCGCCACTGCATGTGCGCGGGGGCGCGCTGCACGGCATCGATTGGACCTCCCGGGTTGCCAGTGCGCAGGTGAAGTCCGCCATCCTCCTCGCCGGGCTGTCGGCCAGCGGCACCACGGTCGTGCGGGAGGCGGTGACCACCCGCACCCACACGGAGGAGATGCTCGCCGAGGCGGGCGCCGACATCACCGTCGAGCCCTGGGGCGAGGGGCGCATCGTGAGCGTCCGGGCGTCGAGCCTCCAGCCCGTGGAGCGCACCGTGCCCGGCGACCCCTCGGCGTCGGCCTTCTTCGTCGTGGCGGGGTGCGTGGTGCCCGGGAGCGCCGTCGACGTCGAGGGCGTGTACAGCGGCCCCGCCCGGCTCGGGTACGTGTCGGTGCTCCAGCGCATGGGGGCGGACGTCACGCTTGTCCCCGGCCAGCCCGGCACGGCGACCATCCGGGCGGCGGCGGGCCCGATGCGCGCCACAGCGGTGTCTGCCAGCGAGATCCCCTCGCTCGACGAGATCCCCGTCCTCGCCGTGGCCGCCGCCGTCGCGCAGGGCACCACGGTCTTCTCCGATGT
>JBEKVF010000039.1:0-11144 GCA_049514295.1 Acidimicrobiales bacterium | reverse complement strand
ACACTGAGCACCAATCCGATGACGATAACGATCAGCAGCCCGATCAAGAAGTTGCGTTGCCCCCGCGAGACCAGGCTGCGGGCGGACATCAGGGGCACCCGCTCGGCAAAGCCGGAGATACTGGCGTCGAGTCGTAACTCGACCTCAACCTCACCCATAAAGACCGGCTGCATCGCCAGGAACTCTAACAAGGGAGTGGCCGCACTCCCTCCAGGCCGGTTGACTACATGACACCCAAGTAACCGCTGCCCAAACTTCAGGTGACACCGCAAAACCCGTTTTCCACGGCCACTACATTGACGATGGTGTCTGACTCAATTCGCAACCAAGGATGCGTACGGGTACCCCCGGGGAGTGCCCGTGACCGGTGCGCGGTCATCGATCGCGACCCCGTCGGGGATGTCCGATGAGCGACGAAGTCGGGCACGTCGGCGTGACCACGAACGGAACCCGCAAGGTGACCGACGCCGAACCACCGGAGAACGCCCATGAGGCGCCACGGCCCCTCAATGGACAATCCATGGAGGAGCGCTTGGACACGCTGATGGAGACCATCCGGACGTGGGATTGGCGGGCGGCTCCCGTGGAGGCCCGTCCACCCCCGGCCAATGAAACGGCATCGACTATCTCAGCCGTCACGGCGACCGCGCCCGCCGAGCATCGTGAGCAACCCGCTGTCGTTCATGAGGAACCCGCCGTGGTTCCTGAACAACCCGCCGTGCCTTCTAACCAATCTGTCGTGGTTCGTGACGAACCCGCCGTGGTTCGTGAGCACTCGGAGCCACTGACCCATGATCCGTCCCCGGTCCGGGGCGCCCAAGACACGCAGCCGGTCCTGATTGAGCCCCTGCCTCCTCAGGTCACGGCTGAGCCGTCAGTGCCCAAGAAACCTCAAATCGCGATTGACGGCGCAAGCTCGTCGCCCGCGCCCGCGCCCGCGTCTGGGCCAAGGCACAGGCATAGGGCCAAGGCCAGGCCCGGCCCCATTCGTCGCTTGTGGTCACACCGCTGGACCAAGGTGGCGATTCTGTGCCTGGCCGCCATCGTGGCTGTCTTCCTCATCGTTGGGGGCATCCGGCTCGCCCACAACAACGAAGGTTCGGGTAACCCGTCCCTCCCGGCCCCCTCGACGACCCCCACACGGCCCGCGCCAAGTGACGCCACTCAAAAACCCTTCGTGGCGCCGATCAGTGCCGCGCAGCTGACCCAGTACAGGCAGTATGCCGAGGGTCTCCAAAAGGCCAATGCAGTGGCGACCAAGGGATTCGTCAGCGCGGGCGGCACGCCCACGCCGACCCAGTTGGCGGCGGTGGCCACGGCGTACAGTTCCGCGCTGAATCTCTACGACTTCCAGCTCCACTTCATTCCATGGCCCGCCTCCATGCAGACCGCGATCGGGGTCGACCATGCGCAGCTGAAAGCTCTCATGAGCTTTCTGCAGTCGTTCTCCTCTGTCAGCCCCACCGGCACGAGCGCCTGGCTGTCGGATTTGCACAACCGGGCCGGCACGACGCAGACCGCGGACAACCGGATCCGCCAAGACCTCGGATTGCCCAGTTCGTCCTCGTTTCTCTAGCCATCCTTCTCAGCGCGCGCGACCAGCTCTTGGTACCAGCGGGGGAAGCGCTCCTCACCGGTGGTGAGGCTGCCGCCAGGACCAACCTCCCCGTATTCGGGCCGATTTTCCGCTCAGAGTTAATGCCCATGTCACGAGCCCTTCGCGCAACGCGAACTCAGTGCGTTCAGGATTCCCCAATGGAACTCTGCAGCCCCTCTCACCAGTCGGGGCGGGGCCGTCGCTTCCCCCGCCTGGCGGGGGCTGGCCTGATGGGCGCTCTGTCCCTCACCGCCGTGTCCTTCACCACAGCGATCCTGCCGGCGGCCGTCGCAGGAGCAACCAGTCCGGCGTCTCTGAACTGCGGCACGCTCGAGATCCACGGGACCGACGCCAACACCTATCAGTTCAGCGAGTTCACGACCGGCAACGCGGCACGGTCGAACTCCGACGCCGGGGGCTCGGTCGCCTACGGCGGTGTGCTCACCGCCAGCAACTGGACCGTCGCCCAGGGCATCAGTCCCCCGGCGAGCCAGCTCACGACCCTGGTGGGCGGGAACGAGACCGGCCAGTTGAACGTCCAGAAGGGCAGCGCCGTGATCGCGGGCACTGCGACCGGACCGGTCAATTTGAATCAATCGGGCGCGACGAAGACCATCGACCTCGGCGCCAGCACCCTGCCGTTCAGCTTCTCCTCTATCGGCTCAGCGCTCACCGCCTGCTCCAACAACTACGGGCCCAACGCCACCACCACGACCGGGACCGTCAATGGCGTCGGGTTCTCGTCGCCCTACACAGCGGTCCTCGGCTTCTGGGGCACAGGAAGCGTGAACGTCTTCACCGTGACCGCCGACCAACTGGCCGCGGGGCAGCGGCTCGACTTCAGCGTGCCGGCCGGCTCCACCAACCTCATCCAGGTGCAGATGTCTGCTGACCACACGACCTCACTCAACCTGTCGGGGATCAACTCGGGCATCTTCTACGGGTGCCCGAACAACTCCCCCACGCCGACCAACTGGAACAACGGCAACTGCGGCAGCCAGCCCAGTGCCGGCGACAACACCTCTGCGATCGGCCAGGAGCGCGACAACACGGTCTGGAACTTCGCACCCAGCCTCTTCGGAACGGGCTACGCCTTGACGATCGGGGCATGGCAGGGCACCGTGGTGGCGCCGGCTGCCGCGGTCACGCTGTCGAACAACGGGGCCTTCGAGGGCAGCATCTTTGCCGCCTCCCTCTCGGGCAGCGAACAGAGCGACTTTGACCCCTTCGGCTACGGCGAGCCGATCCCCAACACGGTCGACCCGCTGCCCGCCCTGGCCGAGGGACTGCCGATCGCCATGGGCGGCCTCGCCCTGACGTGCTTCGCCGGTCTGATGGTGCAGCGTCGCCAGGGCCGTCACCGGGCCGTCGGAACGCAGCTGCCCATCGCGTAAGCAACGGTCCCGGTTCGCCGGAACCGTTCCGGCAGAACAAAGGCCGTGGGCCGGCCGGCGGTGGCCTCGGCGCCAGTGATGGGCATGGCCGCCTCGCCGAGCGGTAAGGCCTCGAACGGCCGCCATTCATCCCTGACCCCCCCTGGCACGTAACGCCCCTTGCCCCGGGGAGGGGAAAGCGGCAACCAGCCCGGCCCGGCGCGCTAGGACGCCCCGCCGGTCGCCGGCCCGTCGGCCGGTGCGACCCTGCTCTTCGCCGCGTTGAAGAGCAGCCGCACGACGACACCGATGATGGCGAGGTCGAGCAGCATCTGCGCGGAGACGATCAGGCGCGACGCGTCGGTCCTCGGCGTGATGTCGCCGAAGCCCACGGTCGAGAACACGGTGATCGTGAAGTAGAGCGCCCGGGCGTGGTCGAGGGTCTGAGTGAACGTCCCGGGGGTCTCGTGCGAGAGCGAGAGGTAGATGGCGGAGAAGGCCACCAGGAACACCGCGATGATGATGCCGAGTGCCTCCACGGCGCGCAGCTCGGGCAGCTCGGCCACCGAGATGCGCTTGACCTGCCAGGCCAGCACCGCACCGATCAGCGCGATGTCCAAGCCGAGCCGGAGCACGGCGCGCAGCCCCGACTCGCGCCCGATGGGCAACGCGAAGTACGCACCGAAGATGAGCACCCACGACAGGCCGATGATGGCGGCGGACCGAAGCATGGCCGGCCGCCGCAATGACGGGTCGAGATCGGACAGGCTGATCGCCGTCGCGGGCGCCGCGGGCGGTCGCTTCCGGAGCGCCGCAGCGATACGGCGGCGCCGAGGTCCTTCGGCGGGCGGCTCGGAGTCCATGGGTCAGACGCTAACGAGACGCCGATGTCGAGCCCGGGATGTCCGTCCCGGGCGCCCCGAAGACCCGTTAGGAACGGCCCAGCCCCCGCACGATCGAGACCATCTTCTCCCCACACTCGGTCGGGTTCTGGGCCACCGCGACGCCGGCAGCCGACAGCGCGTCCATCTTGGCCTGGGCCGTGCCCTGGGAGCCCGAGATGATGGCGCCGGCGTGGCCCATCTTGCGACCCGGGGGGGCGGTGACACCCGCGATGTAGGCCGCCACCGGCTTGGTCATGCTGGCGGCGATGAACTCGGCCGCACGCTCCTCCTCGGAGCCGCCGATCTCGCCGATCATCATCACGGCCTTGGTCTCGGGGTCGGCCTCGAAGGCGGCCAGGCAGTCGATGAAGTTGGTGCCCGGCACGGGGTCGCCACCGATGCCGACGCAGGTGGTCTGCCCGATGCCCTGCTGGGAGAGCTCGTGCAGGGCCTGGTAGGTGAGCGTGCCCGAGCGCGAGACGATGCCCACGGGGCCACCGGCGAGCGCGATGTCGCCCGAGGTGATGCCGATGTTGCACTTCCCGGGGCTGATGATCCCGGGGCAGTTGGGCCCGAGCAGGCGGGTGCCGGGGAACTCCTGGACCAGGCGGTTGTAGGCGACCGCCTCGTCCTGAGCCGGGATGCCCTCGGTGATACAGACGATGAAGGAGATGCCGGCGTCGGCCGCCTCGATGATGGCGTCGGCCGCGCCCCGCGGCGGCACGGAGATGAACGATGCGGTGGCACCGGTCTCCTTCACCGCCTCGGCCACGGAGGCAAAGACCGGGATGCCCTCGATCTCCTCACCGCCCCGCTTGGGGTTGGTGCCGCCCACGATCTTGGTGCCGTACGCCTTGTTGCGCAGGCCGTGGTAGAGCCCCTGGCTCGTCGGGCTGATGCCCTGGATCACGACCTTTGTCGTCTCGTCGACGAAGATGCTCACGTTTGTCTCTGTCCTCTCGGTGTCGGTGTCGGGGTCTCGGGATGCCTAGGCGTTGGCCAGGGCGACGGCGTGGCGGGCCGCCTCGAGCATGGTGGGCTCTGCGATGATCGTGTCCGACAGGTGGTCGGCCAGCAGAGCCCGGCCCTCGACGGCGTTGGTGCCGTCGAGGCGCATGACGACGGGCGAGCTCAGCTTGACCCGGCCGATCGCCTCGATGATCCCCCTGGCCACCTCGTCGACCCGCGTGATGCCACCGAAGATGTTCACGAGGATGGACTTGACGGCCGGGTCGGCGTTGATCACCTCGAGCGCGGCGGCCATCACGTCGGCGTTGGCCCCGCCCCCGATGTCGAGGAAGTTGGCCGCCTCGCCGCCGACCTGGGTGACCACGTCGAGCGTGCTCATGGCCAGCCCCGCGCCGTTGGCGATGATGCCGACGGTGCCCGACAGCCCGATGTAGTTGAGGCCCTTCTCCTTGGCCATCTTCTCCCGGGGGTCGACGTCGGAGTCGTCCGCGTACTCCTCCCACTCGGGGTGGCGGAAGGCGGCGTTCTCGTCAAGGGTCACCTTGGCGTCGAGCGCGTGCACCTTGCCCTCGGGGGTGAGGATGAGCGGATTGATCTCGGCCAGGTCGCAGTCACCCTCGACGTAGCAGTGGTAGAGCCGCACCAGCAGCGTGGCCGCCTGGTCCCGCGCCTCGGGGTCGAGGTTGGCCCGGTCCACCCACTCGCGTGCGGCCTCCTCGCTCAGCCCGACGACGGGGTCGATGTGGATCCTGGCGATGGCGTCGGGGTTGGTCTCCGCCACCTCCTCGATCTCGACCCCGCCCTCGGCCGACAGCATGCCGAGGTGCAGCTTGGCCGGCCGGTCGAGGGTGAAGCTGGCGTAGTACTCCTTGGCGATGTCCGACGCGTGCTCCACCCACAGCCGCCTGACGACGTGGCCCTTGATGTCGAGTCCGAGGATGTTGCCGGCGTGGAGGCGCACCTCGTCGGCGTCGGCGGCCAACTTCACGCCACCCGCCTTACCGCGGCCGCCCACCTTGACCTGTGCCTTGACCACGACCGGGTAGCCGGCCGCCTCGGCCTGCTCGACGGCCTCGTCCACCGTGTCGGCCACCCCACCCGGGGAGGTCGGGATGCCGAAGCGGGCGAAGTACTGCTTGCCCTGGTACTCGTAGAGGTCCACTTTGGGTGCTGTCTCCTTTGTCGGTGTGGGGTGTCGCGATCAGTGTCCGGGTCCGGTGCCCACTCCCCGGACCAGGGCCCGGTCCGGGGCGGAGCCGGGGGTAGGGGCGGTCGCCAGGCGGGCCGCCACGGGACGGGTCAGGCCTCGAGGGCCTCCTCCCGCGCGTCGAGCGCGTCGGCCAGCCAGGACCCGATGGAGTCGAGCGGCGCCCCCGGCGTGAACACCTGGGCCACGCCCTCGCCCTTGAGGACCGGGATATCGGCCTCGGGGATGATCCCGCCCACGATCACGAGCACGTCGCCGCGCCCGGCGTCGGCCAGGAGCTTGACCACCTTGGGCACCAGCGTGAGATGGGCCCCGGAGAGAAGTGACAAACCGACGGCGTCGGCGTCCTCCTGCACGACGGCCTGGACGACCTGCTCGGGGGTCTGGTGCAGGCCGGTGTAGACGACCTCGAAGCCGCTGTCGCGCAGCGCCCTGGCGATGACCTTCGCCCCCCGGTCGTGCCCGTCGAGGCCGGGCTTGGCCACGACCACCCTGTAGGGACGTTTCATGCGGGTCCAAGAATAGGGATCACCCTGCGCAGACGCCAGACCGCTACCCGCCCTGCCTTGGTCCGGGACCGGCGGGCCCCCTCCGTCGACCGGGCGACCGGGGGCGGCTCAGGCCTTGCGCAGTGGTGTGGCCGAGAGCAGCAGGTTCTTCGTGCCGACGGTGTCGAAGGCGACGGTGGCCTGGGCCCGGGACCCCTCGCCCTTGGCGCTGATCACGACCCCGTGGCCCCAGTGGTCGTGCACCACCTCGTCGCCGGGCACGAGCCCGAGGTCCTCGGCCCCGGTGCTGCCCCTGGAACCCGCCTTGGTCGCGGCGGCGCGGGCGGCCAGGGGCACGGCGGGAGCGAAGGTGGCACCCGGCAGGTGCTCCTCGGCCGACAGGGTGTCGTACCCCGTGCCCCGGCGCGGCGACCCCAGGCCGACGTCCTCGATCAGGTGGGAGGGGACCTCGGTCACGAAGCGGCTCGGCATGGCCGGCTGCGTGCGCCCCCACGTCGTGCGCGACCAGGCGTGCGAAATGGCGAGATGTCGCCGGGCCCGGGTGATGCCCACGTAGAAGAGGCGGCGCTCCTCCTCGAGCTCGCTCGGCTCGGAGAGCGAGCGGAAGTGCGGGAAGATCCCCTCCTCGAGGCCCACGACGAACACGGCCGGGTACTCCAGGCCCTTCGCCGTGTGCAACGTCATGAGTGACACCCGCGTGCCGTCGCTGTCGAGCTCGTCGGAGTCCGCCACCAGCGCGACCGTCTCGAGGAAGCCCATGACGTCGTCGAAGTCGGCGGCCTGCGTGGCCAGCTCGGCCAGGTTCTCAATCCGGCCGTCCGCCTCGTGGGTGTGCTCGGCCACCAGCTCGGCCAGGTAGCCGGTGCGGTCGGCCACCAGCTGCACGAAGTCGGCCGGGTTGACGGTCTGCACCAGCGGGCGCAGCTCGGCCAGCGTCTTGGACAATTGCTCCGCACCCCTGAGCGCCTTGCCCGAGAGGCCGGCATCGGCGGCCCGGTCGATCGCCTCGGTGAAGGGCACGTGCTCGGTCTGCGCCCAGGCGGCCAGGCGGGCCACCGAGGTGTCGCCGATGCCACGCTTGGGGACGTTCACGATGCGGCGCGCCGACACCTCGTCGTCGGGGTTCGCCAGGACGCGGGCGAAGGCGAGGATGTCCTTGATCTCCTTGCGGTCGTAGAACTTGGCTCCGCCCACGACCTTGTAGGGGATACCGCTGAACTTCATGGAGGTCTCGAGCGGGAGGCTCTGCGCGTTGGTCCGGTAGAAGACGGCGACGTCGCCCCACGAGAGCCCCTCGGAGGTGTGCATGCGCAGGATCTCGCTCGAGACCCACGACGCCTCGTCGCGCTCGTCCTCGGCCCGGTACCGCTTGATCGGACCGCCGGTGTCGCCCACGGTGAACAGCTCCTTGGGCTGGCGGCCGATGTTGTTGGCGATGACGGCGTTGGCCGCATCGAGGATCGTCTGGGTGGAGCGGAAGTTCTGCTCCAGCATGATCGTGGTGACGTTGGGGAAGGCCCGCTCGAACTCCAGGATGTTGCGGATGTCCGCGCCGCGCCAGCGGTAGACCGACTGGTCCGAGTCCCCCACCACGCACACGTTGCCGTGGGCCTCGCCGAGCAGCTTCACGATCTCGTTCTGGGCGTGGTTGGTGTCCTGGAACTCGTCGACCAGGATGTGGCGGAAGCGCTCCTGGTACGCGGCCCGGACGTCGTCGCACGCCTCGAGCAGGTTGGCCGTCACCATGAGCAGGTCGTCGAAGTCGAAGGCGTTGGCCGCCAGCAGGCGCTGCTGGTACTGCGTGTAGACGTCGGCGATGCGCTTGCGGAACGGGTCAGGCCCGCTGCGGGCCTCGTCGCGGAAGGTCTCGAAATCGACGAGCTCGGCCTTGGCCTGGCTGATCACCCCCTGCACGGCGCGAGAGGGGAGGCGCTTCTGGTCGAGGCCGAGCTCGGAGGTGATCATCTCGATCATGCGGCGCGAGTCGGTGTCGTCGTAGACGGTGAAGGCCGAGCGGTACCCGAGCCGGTCCGCGTTGGTGCGCAGGATGCGCAGGCAGGCGGAGTGGAACGTCGAGACCCACATCTTCTCGGCCGGGGGCCCAACCAGCTCGGCGACGCGATTGCGCATCTCGTCGGCCGCCTTGTTGGTGAAGGTGATGGCCAAGATGCCCCAGGGCGGCGCGTCCCCGGTGGCCATCAGGTGCGCGATGCGGCGGGTCAACACCCGCGTCTTGCCCGAGCCCGCGCCGGCGATGATCAGCAGCGGGCCGCCGCGGTGCTCCACCGCGGCACGCTGGGGCAGGGTGAGGTCGTCGACCAGCGCGGCGGGGCGCCCCGCGAAGGCCCCCGATGCGGTGGCCGTGCGCCGCCGGCCGCGGCGACCGTCGTCGGCGCCCTCGGTCGTGGTGTCGACGGCACCGGCCCCGTTCTCGTCCACGCCGGCCGCCACCGCTGCAGCCGCCGCAGCCGCCGCCGCAGCCGCAGCAGCCGCCCCCACGCCCTCGTCCGAGTCGTCCGAGGTGTCGAACAGCTGTGCGTGCTCGCCGCTCCCCGGCGCGGTGGTCACTCCCACTCGATGGTCCCGGGCGGCTTCGACGTGACGTCGAGTGCCACCCGGTTCACGCCCTCGACCTCGTTGATGATGCGGGAGGCGATGCGCTCGACCAGGTCGTACGGCAGCCGGGCCCAGTCCGCCGTCATGGCGTCGTCACTGGTGACGGCCCGGATCACGATGGGGTAGGCGTAGGTGCGGCCGTCGCCCATCACCCCGACGGTGCGGACGGCCGGCATGACGGCGAAGCTCTGCCACAGCTCGCGGTACAACCCCGCCCGGCGGATCTCCTCGACGACGACGGCGTCGGCGTTGCGCAGGATCTCGGCCCGCTCGGGCGTCACCTCGCCGATGATGCGCACGCCGAGGCCGGGGCCGGGGAACGGCTGGCGCCACACGATCTCGTGCGGCAGACCGAGCTCCTCGCCGACGGCGCGCACCTCGTCCTTGAACAGCAGGCGGAGCGGCTCGACGAGATCGAAGGCGAGGTCGTCGGGCAGCCCGCCCACGTTGTGGTGCGACTTGATGTTGGCGGCGGTGTCGCTCCCCGACTCGATCACGTCGGGGTACAGCGTCCCCTGGACGAGGAAACGGGGCCCCTCGCTCGAGCCGTCACCCTCCCCCGCCCCGAGGTCCCGCGCCACCTCCTCGAAGATCCGGATGAAGAGCTCGCCGATGATCTTGCGCTTGCGCTCGGGGTCGGTCACGCCCGCCAGCGCGGTGAAGTAGCGGTCGGCTGCCTTCACGTGGATGAGGTCCACCTTGAACTGGCGCCGGAAGGTGTCCTCGACCTGGTCGGCCTCCCCGGAGCGCATCAGGCCGGTGTCGACGAAGACGCACGTGAGCTGGTCGCCCACCGCCTTGTGCACGAGTGCGGCGGCCACGGCGGAGTCCACGCCGCCGCTCAGCGCGCACAGGACGCGGTCGGAGCCCACCTGGGCCTGCACCGCCGCCACCTGCTGCTCGATGATGGAGACGTGCGTCCACCCCGGCAGGCACCCGCACACGTCGATCAGGAAGTGGTCGAACACCTCGCTGCCGCGGTCGGTGTGCACGACCTCGGGGTGGAACTGCAGGCCGAACAGGCGGCGCTCCGGGTCGTGCATGGCGGCCACCGGCGCACCGGGGCTCTTGGCGGTCGCCACGAACCCCTCGGGGACCCCGGTGATGGCGTCGCCGTGGCTCATCCACACGCTGGAGGTGACCGGCCAGTCGGGGCACAGCGGCGAGGCGGCGGTCAGCGACAGCTCGGTGCGCCCGTACTCGCCCTGGCCGGTGCGCGACACCGTGCCGCCGAGCTGCAGCGCCATGAGCTGCGCGCCGTAGCAGAGCCCGAGGATCGGGATCCCCAGCTCGTAGATGCCCCGGTCGATGGAGGGCGCCGGCGTCTCGTAGACGGACTTGGGCCCGCCGCTGAAGATGATGCCCTTGGGCGCCCGGTCCCGGATCTCGTCGACAGAGATGCTCGTCGGCACGATCTCGGAGTAGACGTGCGCCTCGCGCACCCGGCGGGCGATCAGGCGGGCGTACTGGGCTCCGAAGTCGACGACGAGGACGGTGTCGGTCACCGAGGGGTGCGCATCGGGCGCGTGCTCATCGGGCTCAGTGGCCCATGCCCACGCCCTGGGACCGCTGGAAGAACTTCCCCTCGGTCTGCAGGGACGGGGCGACCATGACCTCGGCCTTCTGGAACTCCTTGACCGTCTCGTAGCCGCAGGTCGCCATCGCGGTCTTGAGTGCGCCGAAGAGGTTCATGCGGCCGTCGTTCTCGTGGGCGGGTCCGTAGAGGATCTCGCGCAGGCTCCCCCGCACCGACGTGCGCACCCGGGCGCCCCGGGGCAGCGTGGGGTGGAAGGTGGCCATGCCCCAGTGGAAGCCGCGGGCCGGCGCCTCGACGGCGGAGGACAGCGGCGAGCCGAGCATGACGGCGTCGGCACCGCAGGCGATGGCCTTGGCGATGTCGCCGCCCTTGGACATCCCCCCGTCGGCGATGACGTGCACGTAGACGCCCGTCTCGTCCAGGTGGCGCATGCGGGCCCCGGCCACGTCGGC
>JBEKVF010000038.1:0-21343 GCA_049514295.1 Acidimicrobiales bacterium | reverse complement strand
ACGACAGCGCCTCGGGCTGAGGCCGAGCCGGCGGGGGCCCGGGTGCGTCTGCTCCGGATTCAACCGCCGTAATGCATGCGGGTGTCCTCCATGCGCAGGACGTCCGCCGGCTCCCCGCCGACCTCGGTGACCTCGCCGATGACCAGCGTGTGGCTCCCGAGCTCCTCGGCGCGGTCGAGGGTGCAGGCGAGGTAGCCCGCCGCAGCGGCGAGCACGGGGACCCGACCCGGTCCGACCTCCGTGACGGGGTGGCCCGACATGGAGAGGATGGCCCCGTCAGGGGCCCGCTCGACCTCGGTCACCGGCTTCACGAAGCGCCGAACCACGTCCCGGTCGGTCCGGTTCAGCAGCGAGATGGTGAACGAGTCGCCATTGGTCACCAGGCGGGCGGTCACCGAGTCGCGCTCGAGCGCCACTCCCACCAGCTTGGGCTCCATGCACACCTGGACGACCAGGTTGGCCGTCATCAGGTTCACCTCGTCCCCGTCACGGCTGCCGACCAGGTACAGCCCCGTCGGGAGCGCCCACAGCACGCGGCGGCGGTGGCGGTCGAGGTCCTCGTCCGCTGCGGGGGCGTCGGGGGCGTCTGCCGCGGCGCCGTCGGGAGTGCCGTGGGTCGGGCTCACCCGAAGATGCCACCCGTCGTGTTGTCGGTCGTGGTCGTCGTGGAGACGACCTTGCCGTCGATCTGCCGTATCCGCTGGAGCACCTCGTTGTAGAGCGCCTCGGCCTTGATGCTGTCGCGCACGGACTCGGTCAGGAGCTTCGTGTGGGCGCCGCCCGCGTCGTAGCAGTCGTTGGCGGCCGTGCCCTCGAGGCCGTAGGCCTGGGTGAGGAGGTCAGTGACGTCCGGGTCGGGCGATGGGAGCTCGGTGTTGGCCATCTCGGCGTCGTTGAGCAGCGTGCTGCAGGCGGCGTGCAGGGCGCCAGAGCCGTTCGGCGCCACCTTGGGCACCCGCGCGTTGTCAGCGATGAGGGTGCCGATGTCCGCCCCGAGGCTGGTCCCGCTGACCCAGACCGACATCCGGTGCGCGGCGTCGCCCTGCTGGTCCGCTCCGGCACAGGACGTGAGGGTGAGGGCGGACCCGAGCATGAGCACGACGGAGGTGACCAGGAACCGGCGCTTCATGCGGCCCGGACGATGTGCACCTCTCGCCGCCCCTTGCGCACCACGACGTAGCGGTCGTGCAGCAGGTCGGCTGGGCCGAGCGTGCGGGCGGCGTCAGTCTGCCGGACGTTGTTGAGGTAGGCACCACCCTGGTCGATCGTGCGCTTGGCCTCACCCTTCGACTTGGCCAGACCGGTGCGCTCGAGCACGTCGACGAGGGTCAGGCCGCCGAGGATCTCGTCCCTGGGGATCGCTGTGGTCGGTGCGTCCTCGGTCACGGCAAGGAGCATCTCCTCGCTGAGCCCCGCGATCTCCTCGCCGAAAAGGGCCTCGGAAGCCTCCTCGCACTTCGCCACCTCGGCCTCACCGTGCACGAGCGCCACGACCGAGCGGGCCAGGGCCTTCTGGGCGGCGCGGCGCTGCGGGTGCTCCGCCATCTCCGCGTCGAGGGTCTCGAACTCGTCGTGACCCAGGAAGGTCAAGTAGCGCAGCAGCTCGCCGACCTGTTCGTCCGGTGTGTTGACGAAGAACTGGTACATGGCGAAGGGGCTCGTCCGGGCGGGATCGAGCCAGACGGTGCCGGTCTCGGTCTTGCCGTACTTGGTACCGTCGGGTTTGACGATGAGCGGCGTGGTGAGGCCCCAGACCTCTTCCCCGCAGACCTTGCGGATGAGATCGACGCCCACCGTAATGTTGCCCCACTGGTCGCTGCCGCCGATCTGGAGGTTGCATCCGTGGTCGACGTGGAGGCGCAGGAAGTCATAGGCCTGCAGCAGCATGTAGCTGAACTCGGTGTACGAGATCCCTTGGTCCGGCCGCTCGAAGCGCGTCTTGACCGACTCCTTGGCGACCATCTGGTTGACCGTGAAGTGCTTGCCGACGTCGCGGAGGAACTCGAGGACGGAGATGCGGCCCAGCCAGTCGACGTTGTTGAGGAGGAGGGCGCGGTCGTTCTCGAGGTCGAGGAACTGGCCGAGCTGGGGACGGATGCTCTCGAGGTGGCCCTCGATCGTCTCGAGATCGAGAAGCTGGCGCTCGTCCTCCTTGCCGCCAGGATCACCGATCATGCCCGTACCGCCGCCGGCCAGGGAGATGGGCCGGTGGCCCGCCTCCTGGAACCTCCGGAGCGTGCAGAGCTGGAGGAGGTTGCCCACGTGCAGGCTGTCTGCCGACGGGTCGAAGCCGGCGTAGACCGTGAGCCCGGGCTGGTCGAGCCGCTCCGGGAGCTCGGAGTCGGTCATCTGGTGGATCAGGCCGCGGAAGGCGAGGTCCTCAGAAAGCGTCGGCATGCCGCGACTTTGCCATACGCAGGTAGGTTGATCGGCCGCATGGTGATCGTGTGATCGGGGCTGTCGGGTGATCGGGGCCGATCGGGGGCTGGCGCTGCCGATGGAGGGCTCGTTGCCCCCGGACCTGCAGGGGACCCTGTTCCGGATCGGGCCGGGGACTGTGCCGGGCGGAGAGGATGGCGGTGGCGGCCCTGATGGCCGCGGCGATGTCGATCTGGGCGCCGCACCTCAGCCCAGGGGTGCCATCCATGCGGTGGAGCTACGCGACGGCAAGGCCGTGTCCTACCTGAGACGGGAGTCCGATGCCGATGCCGGGGTGTTCTGGCATGCCGGGTCGGTGCTGGCGCTCCCCGAGGCCGGGCTCCCGTCCCAGTACTCACGGTTCCTCGAGCCCGAGGAGTTCGCCGGAGGGTTGACGGTGCCCATCGCGTCACACGTGCACCGTGTGGCAACTGACGGCGGTCGCGTGTTGTTCGCGGTCGACGACGGGGTCGACCGTCGGGCTGATGGCTCGGGCACTGGCGCGGGAGCGGCTGTGGATGAGTCGGAGGGGATCTGGCTGCGTATCGGGGAGTGGGAAGCCGGCGGCGGGCTGCGCGCCGCGCAGTCGGTGGCGCTCGAGCGAGCCACGTGGCAGCACGACATCGGCGTGACGGCCGATCACGTCGTGTTCATCGAGTCGCCGACCACCCGCCTCGCGGCCGCCTCCGGAAGCGCCGTGCCCTTCGGATGGGTGCCCGGCGCGGAGGGCTGGATCGGCGTCGTGCGGCGCGGCGGTGACGGTAGCGAGGTGCGGTGGTTCCGACTCGATCCCTGCCTGGTGACGCACGTGCTCGGGGCATGGGAGGTCGGCCGGGAAGCACGGGGCGGCGAGGCGGGTGCGGGCGGCGCCATCGTGCTGTACGTGTGTCGCTACGCGGCGCCCGAGGCGGGGCAGCCAGTAGACCTGTCGGCTCCCGTGGTCGGCCCGGAGGGAATCGGCCTGACGGCGATCGGTGGGAGCCTCGCGGTCCTGGAGCGCTGGCGGATTGAGGGTGAGCGGGTCGAACGGGTGCAGGTCGATGAGCGCTATGTCGAGTACCCACGAATGGACGCCCTCTGCGAGGGTGCCGCCTTCCGGTATGGATACTGCGTCGAGATGACCTGGGGCGACGGGCCTCCCAGGGCGGGGCCACGCCACGGGGCGGGTCTATGGGGTCGCCACGCTGGTCCCGACGGGCTGCTGAAGTTCGACCTGGACCGCAACGAGGTCACGGCCTGGAACCCGGGTCCATGGCGCAAAGCCAGCGAACCGGTCTTCGTCCGTGCAACAGACGGTCGCAGTGACGACGAGGGCTGGCTCCTTACCGTGGTCGATGACGCCAACACGGGAACGAGTGATCTCTATGTCCTTGACGCATCATCCATGGAGCGCGGGCGCCCCGAGGCGATCATCCACCTGCCCGAACGGCTGCCTCTCCGCAGCCACGGGGAGTGGGTCCCGGCCGACCGCTATCGCTGAGGAGTGGGACGAACATCCCGTTGGCCGTTTCTTCGGCCAGTTGACGCTCCTCCGCCCCTAGACCGGCGACCGTTCATGCTTCGCATGGCGACCATCACCCTCCGAGACGGCCCTCGCCCCGACACCGTGTCACGTCGGACCGAGACGCTCGTGGCCAGCGTGGCGCAGCATCACCGTGCGATCTCCGCCCATCAGAGTCAACTGCTTGACGCCGTCGTAGAGCTCGACCGGCGCAAGGCCTGGAGAGTCGACGGCGCGACTTCCATGGTGGCCTGGCTCGTCCAGCGCTGTGGCGTCACGGCGACCACGGCTCGTGAATGGGTGACGGCGGCCGCAAAGCTCCATCAACTGCCCAAGATCTCCGACGCCCTGTCGCAGGGAAAGCTCTCGTTCGACCAGGTGAAGCCCCTCGTCGAGGTGGCCAAGCCCGAGACCGATGCCAAGTTGGCCGAGCAGGCGACGCACTGGTCGGCCAAGCAGGTGCGGGAGCTCGCGATCGCGGCCCGAAATCAATCCGACGGGCAGGCGACCGGCTTCTATGCGAGGCGCTTTCTCCGTTTCGACGATCGGCGCCGCAGCCTGACGGGCGTCCTCCCCGAGGACCAGTACGCGGTCGTGAAGAGCTCACTCATCGCCCGGGCCAGCCGTCGCCTGCGCGATCGGACGCCGTTCGATCAGCGGATGGCGGACGCACTCGTTGCAGTGTGCAAGAGCGACGCCACGGGGAAATCCGGCGAGACTCCTCAAGAGGCCCGGGCCGGAGGCATGCGCCGGAACCGGCCGACCGTGGTCGTCCACGCCGACATGAGCTTTCTGGCCGGGGGTGAGGGCGGTGCCGAGCTCGACGTGCTGGGGCCGCTCTCACGAGAGGTCGCCCGCCGGCTTGCCTGCGACACAAAGGTGCTGGTGTCCGCCGACGGACCGACAGGGCAGAGCCTCAACCTCGGAAGGACGCGCCGGGATCCGACTGATGCCCAGCGGATTGAGATCCGTCGGCGGGACAAGGGCTGTCGTTTCCCGGGCTGCACGTACACCGAGTTCACCGACGTGCACCACGTCTGGCACTGGATCGAAGGCGGCCCGACCGACCTGTACAACCTGGTCGAGCTCTGCGACCGGCATCACCGCTGCGTCCACGAGATGGGGTGGAAGATGTCCGGGGACGCCAACGTGGAGATCACCTTCAAGAGCCCCACGGGACGGATTTCCACCTCCACGCCCTCGCCTGCTTTCACGTCAGCGCGAGACGGACCGCCTCGTTGATCGAGTCGTGCAGGGCGACATTCTCCCCCCGCCCCGGCACCATCACCCGGACCAGCGCGGGCGCAGGCGCGCCCAAGGCAGGTCCGAGCTCGGACAACGAGGTCACATCGCGGACACGAAGCCCGAACCCGCGCGCGACCGCGCCCAGGTCGCTGCTGGGAGGTGTGCCAAAGAGACGCTCGAACGTTCCCGTCTCCAGCGATCCCGCCTGGGGAAGGAACGAGAAGATCCCTCCCCCACCGTTGTCGACCACGACGAAGGTGCAGGGGAGCTCCGGCAAGTTGACGAGGCCCGAGACGTCGTGGAGGAACGCCAGGTCACCCAGCAGCGCCACCGTGGGGCAGCCCGAACCCGATCCTGACGCCGCGACGCCGAGCGCCGTCGACACGACACCATCGATCCCGTTGGCGCCTCGATTGGCCAAGACCCGCGGTGGAGTGGCCTCGGCGGCGGTGTACCACTCGAGATCGCGGATCGGCATGGACGCCGACACGACGAGGGTGGATCCGGTCTCCGCCGCGTAGCGGTGGACGGCCCGGGCGACCTGAGGCTCGCTGAGATCGGTCCCGAGCACTCCCGCGATGGCGGCCTGCGCCCGTTCCTCCCACAACCGCCACGACCCAAGCCACTCCGGATCGCAAGGGGACGCCTCCCCGATTGCCGCCGTCAGCCACGGGTCGATCGGGCAGAAGTGAAACTCCGTCGCCACGCGAAGCGGATCCGCCCACTGCCGCCACGGATCGACGACCACGACCCTCGCGCCGGCCGCGGAGGCGTCCGAGATGTACTCACCGAGGGCCCTGGAAAGCCATGGCGCGCCCAGCACGACGATGCACTCGGGCAGCAGGGGGTGGGTGCGGACGATCGAGTCGGCTGCTGCAATCGTCCCAACCATCCTGCTTCCTGACCGCGGATCGGCCAGGACGGGCCACCCGAGCCGCTCTGCCAGCGCCAGGACCCGGGCGGGTTCCGGTGGCGTGGGCGCCAGGCCACCGACGACGATCATCCCCCGGCCCCGGAGGGGCTCCGACAGCGCGGAGACTCCCTGCTCGTCATGGACGACGACACGAGGGCCTGGGCGCCCCGGGAGTTCTCCCGCCGAGCCCGTCAGAGGCTCGCGGAACTCGAGGTTGAGGTGGACCGGGCCTGGACCCGCTGCTCCATGGAGCGACTCGACGAAGGCCTGGACCGCCAACGGCCTCCATGTGGCCTGCTGGCCCTCGGCGGGCACGCCCGGGGTGTGCGCCCAGCGCACGGCCGTCGCGAAGAGGCCCGTCTGCTCGATTGTCTGAGGTGCGCCGACGTGGTGCAACTCGGGCGGCCGGTCCGCCGTGCAGACGATGAGCGGGATCCGTGCGTGGTAGGCCTCGACCACTGCCGGGTGTAGCTCCGCTGCGGCCGTGCCGCTCGTCACGCAGATCACCGTCGGCCTTCCC
This sequence comes from Acidimicrobiales bacterium, assembly GCA_049514295.1. Lineage (GTDB taxonomy): Bacteria > Actinomycetota > Acidimicrobiia > Acidimicrobiales > RAAP-2 > Bog-473. The sequence continues at coordinate 14,746 of JBEKVF010000038.1, read as the reverse complement.
GTCGCCATGGCCAGACCGAGTGCGAAGAAGGCCGCACTCCGCTCGTCCAGCCTGACGTGGGCCCGGAGGCGCTCCGCCAGGGACAGCGCCAGAGGAGTCGACCGCGAGCCGGGGCAGATCACCGCATCGGTGACCCCGAGTCGTGTCCACTCGTCGACCAGGGTCGCGCTGAAGGTGGCCTGTACGCTCACCCGGCGTGCCACTCCATGTCGAGGTGCGCGGTTCGGGTCCACCCTTGGTGGTGCTGCACGGCTTCACACAGACAGGGCGGCTCTTCGGCCGTTTCGGCGCGCACCTGGCCGAATCCCATTCGCTGGTGGCTATCGACCTCCCCGGCCACGCCGGATCCGACTCGGTGCAGGCGGACCTGCCGGAGACCGCCGCCCTCGTGGCGGAGTCGGTCCGGACGACCATCGGCGATGAACCCTGCGACATGTTCGCCTACTCGCTGGGCGCTCGGGTCGCACTGCACGTCATCACTGGGACGGGTCTGCGCGTGAGCCGAGCGGTGCTCGTCGGCGCCACCGGCGGGATCGAGAACCCGGCCGATCGGGCGCGCCGTCGTCTCTCCGACGAGGCACTCGCGGACGAGCTCGGCGCCAATGGCGACGTCGACAGCTTCCTGGACGAGTGGCTGGCCGGTCCGATGTTCGATCGACTGGCATCCACGGACGCTGTGGAGCGGTCGGAACGCCGCCGCAACAGCGCATCCGGCCTCGCCTCGAGCCTGCGCCTGTGCGGGGCAGGCACCCAGGAGCCGCTCTGGGACCGCCTCACGACTCTCACGTGCCCGGTCCTGGCCATGGCCGGAGCCGACGACACCCGCTTCGCCTCGCACGCGCTCAGGATCGCTCGCCTGGTGCCGCGGGCCGTTGCCTCTCTCGTCCCGGGCGGGGGTCATGCGGTGCACCTCTCCCAGCCCGATCAGGCCTCGCGGATCGTTGATCACTGGCTCGACGCGGTGGAGCCCGGCCTCATATGAGCAACCCAACCGTGAGGAGCGCGCCGGCGACGATCTGGAGCCGGGCGGTCGCCCCCAGCATCGGCAGCAGCGCCCTGCCGCTTCGGTCACCGAGCGCCAGCCGTACCGGGTAGATGGCGAGCGGCGTCGCCGCCAGCGCGATCAGCGACCAGGCACGGTAGTTGTGCAGGATGCCGATGGAGAGCGCCACGCCCATCAGGGTGAAGCAGTAGAGCAAACCGGCCCTCCGCCGCCCCACGCGCACGGCAAGCGTCTTCTTGCCTGACTCCGTGTCAGTGTCGATGTCGCGGAGGTTGTTCGCCTCGAGGAGGGCCGCGGCCAAGAACCCCACGGGCACGCCGGCCGCCAGGACGAACCCCCAGTCGTAGTTATACGCGAACAGGTGGCCCCCGAGCGAGATCACGAACGGTGCATGCTCTACGTACGCCGAGCCGGCCGTTGCGACGAGGCCGAAAAAGACGAAGACGAACAGCTCGCCGAATCCGAGATAGCCATACGGTCTCGGGCCCCCCGTGTACGCCCATCCTGCGATGCCGCACAGCAGACCCAGCGGGATGAGCCACCAGGTGACCCGCGCCGCCAATGCCAGGCCGGCCAGACCGGCCACCCCGAATGAAATGAGTGCAGCGAACTTGACCTCCCGAACGGTGGCCAGCCTGCCCGCTACCAGGCGGACCGGCCCGACCCGGTGCTCGTCGGTCCCCCGGACCCCGTCCGCGTAGTCGTTGACGTAGTTCGTCCCCACCTGGATGCCCAAGGCGACGATCAGGGCCAAGAGGGCGTTGAGCCACGACAGCTGGCGGTCGAAGTTGGCGCACACTGCGGCGTGGCAGGCACCGGAGATCTGCGGTGTGGTGATGACGAACCGGCCGCTGGAGAGGTATCCAGCCGCAGTCCCCACGGCAACGGGGACGACCGCCGCCGGAAGCGTGCGGGGGCGCGCGCCCGCCACCCACAGCTTGAGCGGCGGGCTCACGGGCGGCGAGGGAACCGGGAGAAGTCCGGAGCGCGGTGCTCCACGAAGGCGTTCCTACCCTCCTGCCCTTCCTCCGTCATGTAGAAGAGCATGGTGGCGTCGCCGGCGAGCTGCTGCACGCCCGCCAGGCCGTCGTCAGCCGCGTTCATACCCGCCTTGATCATCCGCAAGGCGATCGGCGAGAGGGTGAGCATCTGCCGGCACCAGGCCACCGTCTCACGCTCGAGATCGTCCAGCGGCACCACTGCGTTCACGAGTCCCCAGTCGAGGGCCTGCTCTGCCCCGTACTGGCGGCAGAGGAACCACACCTCCTTCGCCCGCTTGAGGCCGATCGTCCGGGCGAGGATGGAGGACCCGTAGCCGCCGTCGAAGCTCCCCACCTTCGGTCCCGTCTGGCCGAACCGCGCGTTGTCGGCGGCGATGGAGAGATCGCAGACCAGATGCAGGATGTGGCCGCCGCCGATGGCATAGCCGGCGACCATGGCGACGATCGGCTTCGGGATCCGCCGCATGAGGATCTGGAGGTCCAGGACGTTCAGGCGCCCGATGCCCCGCTCGGCCACAGCGTCGTCACCGATGTAGCCGTCATCTCCCCGGATCTTCTGGTCCCCACCCGAGCAGAAGGCGTCCGGCCCCTCCCCGCAGAGGATGATGACCCCCACATCCGGGTCGTCGCGGGCCGCGGTGAACGCCTCAGTCAGCTCGAAGAGCGTCTGGGGCCGGAAGGCGTTCCGACGCTCCGGCCGGCAGATCGTGAGCTTCGCGATGCCCTCGGCCACCTCGTAGCGGATGTCCTTGAACGAACCCTGCTCTCTCCATGCGGGCGCCGGGAGGGGGCGAAGATCGTCGAGGGGATCATGAGGACTTCCGGTGACCACGGTCTGCACGGCGCCCTACGCTACTGGCCGGTGCCTGAACTCGTCGCACTCGACCTCCCTGGTGGGATCGGCTTTGTCGATGCACTCCGGGCCATCTGGGACACCGGGGACGCCGCCGCTCCCCTCGACCCCCGACTTCCCCTCGCCGCTCGCACGACGATGCTCGACGCGCTCCGCCCGACCCGCATCGTTGGCTCCGACGGGGAGCAGCACGCGCTCCGGGACGGGATCCCGGTGGCCGTGGGCGACGCACTGGTCGTCGCGACTTCGGGCACCTCGGGTCAACCCAAAGGGGTCGTGCTGACCCATGACGCCATCGCAGCGTCGGCCCGAGCGACCTCGGAGCGGCTCGGCGTCGACCCCGCCCGGCATTCGTGGCTCGCCTGCCTGCCGCTGGCGCACATCGGAGGGCTCTCGGTCGTCACCCGGTCGATCATCACGGGAACCCCCCTCCTGGTGATGCCCGGATTCGAAGCGGACACCGTCGAGGAGGTGGGTCGGTCGGGACGGGCCACCCACGTGGCCCTGGTGGCGACCGCACTGCAGAGGCTCGATCCCTCCGTCTTCACCTGCGTGCTCCTGGGCGGCAGCAAGGCGCCCGATGCACTGCTGCCCAACGTCGTGTCCACCTACGGCATGACCGAGACGGGCTCTGGCCTCGTCTACGACGGCGTGCCACTCGGGGGAGTGGAGATCGCTCTCAGACCAGCCGAGCGCGCATCCTCTGGGTCTGAAGCGCCAGATGCGGATGTGGAGGGCGAGATCCTGATCCGGGCGCCCATGCTGTTCCGCTGCTACCGCGGCGGCGAGGACGGGAGGGTCGTCGGACCCGACGGCACATCGACCTGGTTCGCCACCGGGGACTCGGGGGGCTTCGACTCCGACGGCAGGCTCGTGGTGTCCGGCCGGATCGACGACGTCATCACGACGGGAGCGGAAAAGGTTTGGCCCGACCTCGTCGAGCGGGTCCTGATCGCGCACCCGGGCGTCGCCGAGGTCGCGGTGTGGAAGCGCTCCGACCCCGAATGGGGTGAGCGCGTCGTTGCGTGGGTGGTGCCCAGCGACGACGCGCCATCTCTCGAGGACTTGCGACAGATCGTGGCGGACACCATTGCGCCCTGGGCCGCGCCCAAGGAGCTGGTGATCGTCGACGATCTCCCCCGAACTGCGGCGGGCAAGGTTCGGCGGCGGGAGTTGGAGTGACCTAAGCCGGCCCGTCGGCCGGGGCGGCGGCCAGCAACTGCGCGCTCAGGCGTTCGAGCTTGTCCGGATTCGAGACCACCCGCACCCCCACGATCTTGCCCTCCATGATGTCGAGGACGAGCGCAGCCACCACCGTGCCCCCGTCGACGAAGACACTCGACGGTTGGCCGTTGAGGACAGCCGCCTGCGGTGCGCCGTGGACCCTCTTGGCCACGTTCATCAGGAAACGCGAGCTGCGTTGCGGTCCCACGACCGGGCGCAGGGCCGCCCGGACCTTGCCCCCGCCGTCCGTCCAGACCACGACGTCGTCCGAGAGCATGTCGAGCAAGCCAGAGAGGTCCCCGGTGGCGCATGCCACCTCGGCCGTGGCGGAGGTCCGCATCGAAGCGCTGGCGGCGCCCCTCGATGTGGCGACGGGCACGAGCTCCAAGCTGGCGACAGGCGGCGGGCGTCCGCCCGAGCGCCCGGGCCACCTCCTCGAACGAATAGCCGAAGATGTCATGGAGGAGGTATGCGGCGCGCTCGAGGGGCGTGAGCTCCTCGAGGAGCACGAGGAACGCAACTGACAGGGAGTCCGCCTGCTCGGCCGCCCCGGTCCCGTCGGCGACCACGGGCTCGGGCAGCCACGGCCCCGCGTAGGTCACGCGCCTCGTCCGGGCCGAATCGAGCTGGTCGAGACAGAGCGCGTGACGATGGTGACCAGGTAGGCGCGCACCGACTCGATGGGCTCACCGCCTCGCCGGAGCCAGCGGACGCACGCATCCTGCACGACGTCCTCGGCGTTGGCGGCGCTGCCCAGCATGCGGTACGCGATGCCGAACAGGAGCGAGCGCCACTCCTCGAACGCCGCGGCGTCGGCCTCGGCGTCAGGCAAGGACATCCGCGTTGGGTGCCTCGCGCATGGGGATCTCGCAGGTGTCGGAGAGCCCCTGGCTGCGCAGTGATCATGCCTCTGGGTTCGCCCTGCAAGGGCACATACGCCATGGTGCGCCACCTTTCGTTCCGTGTGTGTACTACCCCCTCAAGACGGGACAGGACGCGGACGTGTGACACGGCACGCAGCGGCTGAAATGCTCAGCCCACCCCGCCAGAGGGCTGGGTGATCGTCCCGCCGTCGACGACCAACGTCTGACCCGTGACCCACGACGAGGCGTCCGAGGCCAGGAAGAGTGCGGCCGTGGCCACGTCGTCGGGCACGCCGAGCCGGCGTAGCGGGATGTGCTCGGCGATCCGCTCCTCCCCCGGGCCCTCCCACAGGGCCGACGCCAGCTTCGTCTTGACCAGCCCCGGCGCCAGTGCGTTGACCCGGATGTCGGGCGCGAGCTCGAAGGAGAGCTGCCTGGTGATGTGGAGAACGGCCGCCTTGGTCACGTTGTACCAACCGATGTTCGGCTCGACGCCCAACCCCCCCACCGAGGCGACGTTGATCACCGAGCCGCGGAGTCCCGCCCTGACGGCCTCCGCCGTCCAGACCAGCACCGAGAGCTGGTTCACTTCGAACGTCTTCTGGGCCCTGACGAGGTCGATGTCGATCATGGGGCCGAAATACGGGTTCGTGCCCGCGTTGTTCACGAGGATGTCGAGGCCGCCGAAGCGGGCCACCGTGTCGGCGACGCAGGCCTTGGCGTCGTCGGGTCGCCCCACGTGGGCCGCGACCCAGGCCACCCGCTCCCCGGGCGCACCGGCCGCCACCAGCCCCGCAGCCGCCTCGGCCAGGTCCTCCGCCGTCCGGCTCGTGATCATGACGTTCGCGCCGGCCTCGACGAACCTGGAGGCCATGGCCAGACCGATGCCTCGGCTCCCACCGGTGATGAGCGCCGTCTTTCCCCTCAGTTCAAGCTCCATCGCCTGAGCCTTGCACGGGCGCTGCTGCGTGCGGCCCCCACCGGGGGACGGCCCTAGCATCCCTCTCGTGAACCACCTGGCCGACGAGACGAGCCCGTATCTCCGCCAGCACGCCGACAACCCCGTGGAATGGTTCCCCTGGGGGGACGAGGCCCTGCGCCGGGCCCGTGACGAGGACAAGCCGATCTTTCTCTCCATCGGGTACGCCTCGTGCCACTGGTGCCACGTCATGGCCCACGAGAGCTTCGAGGACCCGGCGACGGCGGCCGACCTGGCCAGGTGGTTCATCTCGGTCAAGGTGGACCGCGAGGAACGGCCCGACATCGACACGGTCTACATGGCTGCCACCCAGGCGCTCACGGGCTCGGGCGGTTGGCCGATGTCGGTCTTCTGCACCCCCGATGGACGCCCCTTCTACGCCGGGACCTACTTCCCTCCCCAGGAGCGGCACGGCATGCCCTCGTTCCGCCGCGTCGTGCAGTCGTTGGGCGAAGCATGGGTCAACGAGCGGGCGCAGGTGCTCGCGCAGGCCGACGCCCTCGTCGGAGCCATGCGCAAGGACCTGCGGCTGGCCGAGACCATGAGCGAGGCGCCGGCGGAGGGTCCGGGACCAGGCGCCTCGGCGGTGGGCACCGCCGGGTCCCTGATCGGTGCGGCGGCCCCGACAGGAATCGACGCCGACGCCCTCGTGGGTCAGGTGGTGGCGGGGCTCAGTGCCGGCTTCGACCCCGAATGGGGCGGCTTCGGGCCGGCACCGAAGTTCCCCCGGCCCACCCTCGTCGAACTGTGCCTCCGGCGCGCCGGTCACGGCGGCCCCGACGCGGAGCACGCCCGGCACATGGCGCTGCGGACGCTCGATGCCATGGCTGCCGGGGGGATCTACGACCACCTGGTCGGTGGGTTCTGCCGATACTCCACGGACACGCGCTGGCTCGTGCCCCACTTCGAGAAGATGCTGACCGACCAGGCTCTGCTGAGCCGGGCGTACCTCCATGCCTGGCAGGCCACCGGCCATGCGGACTATCTCCGCGTCGTCACGGAGACCCTGGACTTCGTCCTGCGCGACCTGTCGACGCCGGAAGGTGCCCTCTACTCGTCCTTCGACGCCGACGCCGGAGGGGTGGAGGGTGCCCATGCGACCTTCACCCTCGACGAGCTGCGGCAGCTACTGCCTGCGCCGCTCGTCGGGCCTGCGGCCGAGTGGTACGGGATGACCGAACGGGGTAACTGGGAGGGTCGGTCCATCCCGGTGCGCCCCGTCCGGGCGCCGCTGGAGCCCCCCCCAGACGTGGAGGAGGCACGGTCGATTCTCGCGGCGGCCCGGGCCCAGCGGGTCCAACCCGCCCGGGACGAGAAGGTGCTGACGGAGTGGAACGCCATGGCCGCAGCGACCCTGGCCGAGGTCGCGTCCGCCACCGGGATGGCCCGCTACGGCCAGCGGGCCGAGGAGATCTGCGAATTCCTCTGGGCGTCCATGTACTCGGGAGGCCGTCTGATGCGCAGCTGGCAGGGTGGGCGCGCGCGCCATCTGGCCGTGGCGGCCGACCACGCCTGGCTGGTCGAAGCCTGCCTGCGACTGTCCGAATGGACGGGCCGGGCGCTGTGGCGGGAGCGGGCGCTCGGCGTCAGCGCCCAACTGCTCGACCTGTTCTGGGACGAGGCGTCGGGCGGCTTCTTCACGACGGGCAGCGATGCCGAGGCGCTGGTGGTCCGTCCGAAGGAGTTTCTCGACGGTGCCGTTCCCGCGACCAACTCCATCGCCGTCACGGCGCTGTTGCGCGCCAACGCATTCGCCGATGACGCGCGGCTCGACGAGGCCGTGGACCGCACCATCGCCCTCGCCCGAGCGCTCCTGGCCCGGCATCCCGCCGCGCTCGCCGACCTGGTGGCGGCGTTGCCCATGTGGAACGGGCGCCATGAAATCGTCGTCACCGGAGACCGGCCGGACCTGGTCGCCGAGGTTCGCCGGCACTGGCTCCCGGCTGCCGTCCTCGCGTGGGGCCAGCCTGACGCCGGGCCGCTCTTCGAAGGACGACCGGCCGAGCCGGGACTGGCCTACGTCTGCCAGGCGCGCTCCTGCCGGACGCCTGCCGCGGACGTCGAGACGCTGGCCGGGCAGCTGGAGGCCCTCGTCGCATGAGTGAGGGCGTCACAGGGCCCGGGGCCGGGGCCGGAGGCGGGGCCGGGGCCGGAGGGGGCAACGGCAATGGCGGCGACAACGGGGTCGGGCACGGGCCGCCCGGCGAGCCGGCGGCGGGCGGCGGCACCACGACGGGCATCCGGCGCTCCGGCGGTGGCAGCTCCTCCGAGACGACGACCGACCCGTCGCGCCTCCTGCGGCGTTCGGCCCGCCGCAAGGAGCGGGTGCCCACCGCAGGCGGCTCCACGCTGCACCTGCTGGTCCTCTCCTCCACGATAGAGGACACGACCGTCGTGGACCTGGCGACACGCACAGTCATGCGCGTGCGGGTGCCGTGGCCAGAGGGTCACGAGCCCGACATCAGCACCTTCGACGTGGTCGAGGTGACGCTGGCCGAAGATCCAGAGCGCGACGACCTCGCCCAGCCCGAGGCCACCACCGTCGCCGACCTCCCCCGCCACGTCGGCACGCTGCGGGGCCGCCACTTGCGCAAGCTCCTGCGGCGTCTCGTGGCCTCTCCCGACGGCCCGCTGCTCGGCTTCCCCGGGCCTTCTGCGCCCTACTGGGAGTTCCGTGGGTTCCGGCCGTCGGTGGCGCTGATCGAGCCCACCCGGAGACCCCAGCTGATCCGGCGTCAGGCCGACGGCACTACCTGGGTCCGCTTCGGGTGGGACCGCGACGATGTCTGGCTCCCCGTCGAGGACCGCAACGCCGCCCGTGCGCTCGATGCGGCACGGCGCGAGCGACTCAGTGGAAAGAGCCTGGCCACGGCGCTCGGGTTCGAGCCGCAGTACCTGCTGGTGACCGTCAGCCCCCCTCGGGACGGCCACTGCTACAAGGTGTGCGCGGCCGTGCTGCCGCGGGGCTGATCTCGACCCCGGTGCCGGCGGAATGGCGCTGGCCGCTCCCCGCGAAGCGGAGACGTACGACCGTGGACCTCACCGTCGTACCCACCATCCGTCTCCCCATCCGAGGTCAGCGACCCACAGCGTCTCGGTCCGCTCGAAGTCGCTCTGGATCCTGTCGAGTTCGTCGACCATCACGGCCCCGACGTGGACCTCAGACTTGTCGACTTCGCTCATCACGAAGTCGAGCGACGCCAACAAGCCGGTGGCCCCGGCCAGGCAGAGCCCTTCGGCTGCCTGGAGGTCCATCACCAGCAGGTTGACGCCGGTGATCTGGTGCTCGGCCACGAGAGAGTCCACGGTGCGGGTGCACAGGGTCAGGTGCTCGACAAAGACGGTCTCGGGGTGCATCGTGGCGTGAGTGCCGAAGTGCAGCAGGCTCGAGGGCATCCCGTCGTTGTTGCTGACGTGGAACTCGCGCCGGTCGCCATCCACATCGGCGAGGAGGGCTCGAATCAGATGCTGGTTCGGGTACGGGCTCAGAGCCGCCGTGATCTTGGCGAACACTGCGGGGTTGCCCTCGACCCACCACACCGGCACGTCTGACCCGAACGCCTGGTCGTAGTCGGGAGCCTCCTCCGCCAAGTGGCCCCGCAATGGAGGACGCCGGTCACACGTTCGGCGAGCCCGTACGTCTCACACAACCGGTCCCAGTCCATCATCATGGCTCTGACGCCCCCACTGCATCTCCGCGCCACCGGGGCGGCCCGGGTTCGTCCACCGGCGCCTGGCCGGCAGATTGATCAGAGACGAGTCGATGCAGCCCTCGCGAGCGATGTCAAGGAGCCGGCCGCTTCGGCCTGCTCAGCGACCGAGCTTGCCCCCCGCCAGGTCCTCGGCCATCGCCCAGCCGAAGGCAACGAGACGGTCTCCCTTGTCGGCGTCGAAGGCGGAGAAGTGCGTCTCGACCCCCTCGGGGATCTTCACCTTGGGCGCGAAGAAGTCCAGGCCGCCGACGACGGACCCGTCACCCTTCAGGACGAAGGTGCGGTCGTCGAGCTTGCTCTCGCAACCGAAGCGCTTCGAGAGTCGTCTGGCCCACGCCCTCTCCTCGCCAGAGGACTTATGGTCAGGGAAGGGCACGACGTCCTGGAGGCCGGAGAAGGCCCGGAAGCCCTCCGGCGACAGCAGGCGGGTCCCGAGGAGGACATCCTCGTCAGGGAAAGCCAGCAGGGCGCGGCGGTACTGGTCCGCCATGATCCCCTTCAGCGCTGCCTCGGCCCGTGATGTGCGATCGACCAGTGCCAGCCCGACCAGGAGGGAAGGCGTCCCTCCGATGCGCTCCAGGGTGCAGAACGAGTAACCGCGGAGCTTGTTGCCCTCACGGGCCTGGGTGATGAGCACCCAGGCCTCCCGTTCCTTCGAGAGGAAGCCGATGTCGAACCCGGGTGGCCGGTCCGCACAGAGATCCGCCATTTCGACGAGCTCAGCGTCGCTGAGCGCAGTGCAATCCTTGGTGCTCACTACGATCGGCATGGAGTGAGTCTACTGGCTTCGCTCGGCGCGTTCCCAACCGGTCGCGGGCTCCGAGTGCCGGAATAGGCCCTGGAGTGGGTCCATCATACCTGCTCAGAGCCCAATAATGACGCCGACGTCACTTTCTTCAGGACAGGACCGCACTCTGTCCGAGCAGCCGCTTCAGCTCGCCGACGAGCCCGTTTCGGCAGTCGACGTTGAACTCGGGGGGCAGGCGGAGGACCTTGGCACCGACGTGGAGCAGCACCGGTGAAGGGCCGGGGTGACAGCTCAGCACGTCCTTGAGCCCGTCAACCTTGGCGTCAGTGAGCACACCCAGGGGCAGCGTGATGTGGAGGTCCTCCTCGCCCCGCTCGAGCAGCGGCCGGGTGACCTCCATGCAGACGATCTTGGGCTCGTCCTCACGGGTGTCGAGCCGGCCCCGCACCACCACGATCGAGTCGTTCTCGATCAGTCCCCCGTATTCGGCCATGGTCTTGGGGAACACGAAGACCTCCATGGCGGCCTGAAGATCCTCGAGCACGAACCGGGCCATCAGATCGCCCTTCTTCGTGTACGAGCGGCGGAGGTCCGTGACGACGCCGCCGACCGAGCGCACGGGCGCCCGGTCGCCCGCCCCGGGGTCCTCCTCCCGCAAGTCCGACAGGCTGCAGTCCGTGTGACGGGCCAGCGCCTGCTCGAACCCCATAAGCGGGTGGTCGCTCACGTAGAGGCCGAGCATCTCCTTCTCGAACGAGAGGCGCTGGCCCTTGTCGAACTCGGTGTTCGGGATGGCCACCTTCGCCGCCCCCCATCCCGGGTCGCTCTGCTCTTCCTCCTCGAACGCGGCGAAGAGCGACGTGATCCCCAGGTCGTGCTCCCGGCGCCGCTCGAGCGTGCGGTCGACGATCTCCTCGAGCACCAGGCACAGGCCCTGCCGGGTGTGGCCCAAGGAGTCGAAGGCCCCGGCCTTCGCCAGCGAGTCCATGGTGCGCTTGTTCAGCACGGCGGGGTCGACCCGCTGGCAGAAGTCGTAGACGTCTCCGAACGGCCCGTTGGCGTCACGCTCCGCCACGATCCGCTCTACCAGGGCCTCCCCCACATTGCGCACGGCGGCCAGCCCGAAGACGATGGCCGGCCCTTCCCGGTCGCCGGTGCGATCGGGCGCGAACTCGGCCACCGAGCGGTTGACGTCGGGCACCAGCACATCGATCCCGCGGGCCCGGCACTCGGCCAGGTACACCGCGGTCTTGTCCTTGTTGTCCTTGACTGACGTCAACAACGCCGCCATGTATTCCACTGGGTAGTGCGCCTTGAGCCATGCCGTCTGGTACGCCACCAGGCCGTAGCCGTAGGAGTGCGACTTGTTGAAGGCGTAGTCGGCGAAGGGCTCGATGATGTCGAAGAGCTGTGTGCCCAGCGCCTCGCCATACCCCTCGGTCACGCACCCCGCGACGAACTTCTCGCGCTCCGCGGCGATCATGGCCCTGATCTTCTTGCCGCAGGCCTTGCGGAGGTTGTCGGCCTCCTCGAGGGTGTAGCCGGCGAACTTCTGAGCCACCCGCATCACGGACTCCTGGTACAGCATCAGCCCGTAGGTGTCCTTGAGAATGGGCTCGATGTCGGGGTGAAGGTACGTGAGCTCCTTGCGTCCGTTCTTGAGCTCCGGGTAGTCGCGGTGCATGTTCGCCGCCATCGGCCCGGGCCGGTAGAGGGCGACCAGGGCGGCGACGTCGTCGAAGCTGGTGGGCGCCAACGAGCGGAGGGTCTGGCGCATGGCGGCGCCCTCGAGCTGGAACACCCCGATGGAGTCGGCCCGTCGCAGCATCTCGAGCGTCTTCTCGTCGTCGAGCGCCACGTTGTCGATGTCGGGTCGCACGCCGGTGTCCCCCTCGATGAGGTCGAGCGCCCGCTCGATCACCGAGAGGTTGCGCAGCCCCAGGAAGTCCATCTTCAGCAGCCCGAGGTCCTCGACCCCGTGCATTTCGTACTGGGTGACGATCGGCGCGTCCTCCGGACTGCCGCCGGCATCGGGCTTGCGCTGCACCGGCAGGTAGTCGGTCAACGGGTCCCGGGAGATCACCACCGCGGCGGCGTGGATCCCGTCCTGCCTGCGCAGACCCTCGAGCCCGAGGGCGACGTCGATGACCTCCTTGGCGTCGGGGTCCGCGTCACGCATGCTTCGCAGCTCCGCCGCGGCGGCGAAGCCCTCTTCGTGCCCGTCGGTCTTGGTCAGGCATGCGCGGAGTGGGGTGTCACGGCCCATGACCAGCGGCGGCATGGCCTTGGCGATCCGGTCGCCCACGGCATAGGGCTTCCCGAGCACCCGTGCCGCGTCACGCACGGCGGCCCGGGCCTTGATCGTCGAGAAGGTGATGACCTGGGCCACCCGGTCACTGCCGTACTTCTCCGCCGCGTAGCGCATCACGTCAGCCCGGTAGCGCTCGTCGAAGTCCATGTCGATGTCCGGCATCTGCTTGCGGCCCGGGTTCAGGAACCGCTCGAAGAGGAGGTCGTACCGGATCGGGTCGAGGTCCACGATGCGCAGGCAGTAGGCGACGCAGCACCCGGCGGCCGATCCGCGCCCGGGGCCGACCCGGATGCCCGACTCGCGGGCGAAGCGGATCAGGTCCCAGACCACGAGGAAGTAGGCGGCGAAGCCCATGTTCCCGATGACCCCGAGCTCGTAGTCGAGCCGCTCCACCACTTCGGGTGGCAGTGACGGGCCGTACCGCTGCCGCGCTCCGTCCATCGTGAGATCGCGTAGGTAGGCCAGCGCGCGTTCCTCGTAGGTGTCACCGGTGAACCGGTCCGGCACCGGGAACTCGGGCAGGCTCGGCTTTCCGAGCTCAATCTGGACATCGGCCCGCTCGGCAATGAGCAGCGTGTTGTCGCAGGCCTCGGGCACATCCCGGAACAGGTGCCGCATCTCACCCGCCGTCTTCAGGTAGTGCTCGGTGCCCTCGAACTTGAAACGGTTGGTGTCGGAGAGAAGCGCACCCGTCTGCACGCACAACAGCGCATCGTGGGCGACCGCGTCCTCGCGGTGGGTGTAGTGGCTGTCGTTGGTGGCCAGCAGTGGCGCGTTCAGCCGTCGAGCGATCTCGATGAGCTGGGGGTTGGTGCGGTGCTGGTCGGCGAGGCCGTGGTCCTGCAGTTCCACGAAGAGGCTGTCCCGCCCGAAGATGTCCTGCAGCTTCGCCGCTCGCCGCTCGGCCTCCTCGACGTTGCCCGACAGCAGCGCCTGAAGCACGACGCCGCCGAGACAGCCGGTCGTGGCGATCAGACCCTCGTGATGGCGCTCGAGGAGCTCCCAGTCCACCCGGGGCTTGTAGTAGTAGCCCTCGAGGTAGGCGGCCGAGGACAGCTGCATCAGGTTGCGGTAACCCTGGACCGTCTCCGCCAGGAGAGTCAGGTGGTAGTAGAGCTTCTGCCCGCCGTCGACGTCACCCCCGGTGTCGTCCACCCGTCCCCGGCGCACGGGTCGCTCGTGGCGGGACTCGGCGGCCATATAGGACTCGGTGCCGATGATCGGGACGATGCCCTGGTCGCGGCAGGCCTTGTAGAAGTCGAGGACCCCGTACATGTTCCCGTGGTCGGTGATTCCGAGCGCGGGCTGACCGTCGGCCACCGCGGCCGCCACGAGATCTCCGACCCGGGCAGCGCCGTCGAGCATGGAGAACTCAGTGTGGGTATGCAGATGCGTAAACGACCGCTCCGACACCGGCCCTCCTTTCGCCACGTCGAACTTACACCGGTGTGATTCTCCCCGGGCTCAGCAATCTAGCCCGCCGGGCGGACCCGGAGAACCACCGATCCGGCCACCTTGTCATGAAGGGTCTGCCGCTTTCTGTCCCAGAGAGGAAACAGCATGTCGAGGATCCAGATCAGGCCGAGCAGGAAGAAGAGAAGATTGATGAGGCGGAGCACTCCCTCGAAGACGGCCCGGGCGAGCGCCCTCCCGTACCCCAGGACCGCGAAGGACTCGTCGCGGACCGCCCGGACTCCGACCGCCATCATCCCCACCGTCTGGCCCCGGGGGGATCCGCAGAGCAGCGTCCCATACACGACGTAGAGCACGCCCGTGATCAGGAACGGCACGGCCGAGAAGTTCCGCCGCCGGGTCCCCCGCCGGGCCATGAGATGCACATTGAGGGTGTGGCTGTGCCGGAACAGCACGAAGAGGACGACGAGCACGACCAGGAAGATGACGAAGTCGATCAGGTAGCCCCCGACCCTGATGCCCCAGGTGGCGTAGGACTCGCCCAATGGCGTCTGCGGGGAGCCGGGCGACGGGTAGCCGGCCTGCGTCTGGGTCGGGAAGGAGGGTGGTCCCCCACCGGCACCGCCGTCGTTGCCCGT
>JBEKVF010000037.1:0-11359 GCA_049514295.1 Acidimicrobiales bacterium | reverse complement strand
TGGCGGTTCCCGGTGCGCAACCGCCTCCTCGCGGCCATGAGCGACGTGGTGGTGGTCGTCGAGAGCCGGCACCACGGCGGCTCCCGTCACACCGTCGACGCCGCCGTGGCCCGGGGCATCCCGGTGGGGGCCGTGCCGGGCTCCATCCGCAGCGCGACCTCGGAGGGCCCCAACGCGCTGCTCGCCGACGGTGCCTTCCCGGTGTGCTCGGCGGGCGACATCCTGGTCGCGCTGTCGCTGGAGGGCGCGACGGTGCCTGTCCCAGCGTCCGCCTCGACGCCTCCACGGCGACCCCGTCCGGGCCCCACGTCGAGCACGGACGTGCGGGTCTACGAGGCACTGACCCCGGACCCCGTCTCGCTCGACGACCTAGCCCGGGTGACAGGCCTCGACCTGTCCGCCCTCTGCGGCGCCTTGGAGCGGCTCGCCCACGCCGGCCTCGCCATCGGCGTCGGGGGTTGGTGGGAACGGGTGTGACGACGGGAACGGCCCCGGGCGCCCTAACCTGCGACGCCGTGGAAGGACGGTTCCTCCAGGCGGACGACGTGGCCGGTCTCAGGGCACAGGCAGCCAGGGCCAAGGAGGCCGGCGCCGGCGCGATCTTCCTGGGTGAGGGGCCGCTCGGCGACCCGATCGTGCTGGCCGCCGGCCTGAGCCCATCGGTCCCCGACGTGCTGCTGGGCGCCCGGCTCGCCCTGGCACCCGAGGGTCGCCACCCCGCCATGCTGGCCCGGGAGCTCACGAGCCTCGACCTGGTCTGCGGCGGCCGGAGCGTCCTGTGCTTCACGCCCCCCTTCGACGATCGGCTCGCCGAGGCCATCGCCCTCTGCCGTGCCCTGTGGCGGGACGGGGAGGCCGAGAGCGAGGGCCCCCACTTCCCGGTGGAGCACGCCGTGAACCGGCCCCGTCCGGCGGGCGTCGCGAGCCCGCTGGTCGCGCTGGACCTCACGGGGGGAGACGAGCTGCCGGGCCTTCTCGCCGGCGCGGCCGACCTGCTCCTCCACCCGACCGACGACGCGGCCGTGTGCCGCGTGGAGCGCACGTGACGGACGCGACACTCGTGCACGAGCTGCCAGGCACGGAGGCACAGACGACGGCGGTCACCGGTCACCACCTGCCCGCACTGAACGGCCTGCGGGCCGTGGCGGTCATCGGCGTGGTGGCGTACCACCTCCAGCTCGGCTGGGCGTCCGGCGGCTACCTCGGGGTCGACCTGTTCTTCGTGCTGTCGGGGTTCCTCATCACCACCCTGTTGCTCGAGGAGTGGGCGGAAGAAGGCCGGATCAGCCTGGCCGCCTTCTGGGGGCGGAGAGCCCGGCGACTGCTCCCCGCCCTGTTCCTCGTCGTGGCCGCGCTCGGGTTGTACCTCATCGCCAACGCCGTGTGGGGCGGTCCGGGCGCCAACGGCCTCGTCGACCTCACCGACCTGCGCGGCGACGCGATCTCGACGTTGCTGTACGTCAACAACTGGCACTCCATCTTCGCCCACCAGTCCTACTTCGCCCAGTTCTCGACGCCCTCGCCGTTGCAGCACACCTGGTCACTGGCGATCGAGGAGCAGTTCTACCTGGTGTGGCCCCTCGTGCTCCTGCTCCTCCTGCGCGTCGCGCGGCGGGGGTGGCGGCGGACCGGCATCTTCCTCACCGTCAGCCTGGGGGTGCTGTCGTCGATCCTGATGGCGATCCTGTTCCACCCCGGGGTCGATCCCACTCGGGTGTACTACGGGACCGACACCCGGCTCTTCGACCTCATGGCGGGCGCGACGGTGGCCTTCGTCGCCGCGGCGCGCCCGCAGCCGCGCCTGCAGGCGCGACGGACGCTCCACGTGGTGGCCCCGCTCGCCGCCGTGGCCCTCGTCGTGTTCTGGGTCACGGCCGGCACGCCAGGTGGCCTGCCGACGAACTTCATGTTCGAGGGGGGCTTCCTGATCTGCGCCGGGCTCGCCGCGCTCGTGGTCGCCGATGCCCGCCTGACCGAGCCGGGAGCGTTCTCCCGCGCGCTCGCATGGCGGCCGCTCCACTTCATCGGGACCATCTCCTACGGCATCTACCTCTGGCACTGGCCGGTGATCGTCTACCTCAACGGGTCGCGCACCGGCCTCTCCGCCTGGCCGCTCGACCTCCTGCGCATCGCGGTGACGCTGGCGGTCTCGACGGCGAGCTACTACCTCGTCGAGCGACCGATCCGCCAAGCCCGCCTGCGCGGCTGGGTCCGCTGGTGGGGCGCGCCACTCGCCGGTGTGGTGTCCGCCGTGGTCATCGTGGTCGCCACCATCCCCGCCGTCGCCGACCCGTCGGCCGTCGTGGGGACCACGCACCTCCCCGCCGCGACCGCCGGCGGCGTGCCGGCAACCACCGTGCCCGGCTCGGGTGGCTACGCGGGTCAGAAGCCGATCCGGCTGACGCCGACTCCGACGCCGGCCGATCCGCTGCGCGTCATGATCCTCGGGGACTCGGTCATGCACGATGCCTCCTACGGCATCACCGCGGCGCTGCAGGCGACCGGTGACGCCACCGTCGCCACCCGGACCATCGACGGCTTCGGGTTGACGACGGCGACGGACTGGCCCACGTCGATCCCCAACCTCATCCGCCAGACCCGGGCCCAGCTCATCGTCGCCTCGTGGAGTTGGGACCAGTACGGCCCGACCACCCCCAACGCCCTGCACCAGCCGGCCCGTTACACCAGGCTCCTGCGCAGCGCCGTCGCCACCATGCTGACCCCGGGGAACGGCGTCGAGGGGGTGATCTTCACCCAGTACCCCCAGTCGGGCGTCATCCCGGCGGCCAACCCGGCCGACCAGGGGGCGTACAACAGGGAGCGCTGGGAGGGCGTCGAGGCCTGGAACGCCATCGCCGCCAAGATGACCTCGTTCTTCCCGGGCCTGGTCATGTACTTCCCGCTCGCGGGCTCCGTCCTCTTGGACGGCAAGGTCTCGGCCTGGCTGCCGCCCGAGGGAGACCCGCACGCGCCGAGCGACCAGTGGATCCGGGTGCGCAAGCTGGACAACGTCCACCTCTGTCCCGAGGGCAGCGCCCGCTACGCCGATGCGCTGCTTTCCGACATGACGTCTGTGTTCGGGCTGACCGCCGCGGCCGGCGACTGGTCGCAGGGATCGTGGACGTCGGACCCCGACTTCAACAACCCGCCCGGCGCGTGCCCGGACGACCACCCCCCGGGCGGCTGAGCCCCCAGGCTCGGACCGGACCGACCCCCGCGCACGCTACGTTCGTGTGCCGTGCCGATCGGTGCCCACGTCCGCGCCGGCGGTGACCTGGTGCCCGCCCTGCAGCGGGGGGCCGAGATCGGCGCCGACGTCGTGCAGATCTTCACACAGAGCCCGCGGGCCTGGAAGCCCGTGCAGTACAGCGACGAGGTGCTGCAGGGGTACCGTGAGGCCCAGGCGCGTGACATCCGGGTGACGCAGACCTTCTGCCACGCCACCTACCTCATCAACATCGCCGCCGCTGACCCCGAGGTGCTGGAGCGCTCGCGCGCCTGCCTGCAGGCCAACTTCGCTGTGGCCACCTCCATGGGCGCGCGCGGGCTCGTCCTCCACGTCGGCAGTCACCGGGGCCGG
The DNA here is from genome assembly GCA_049514295.1 of Acidimicrobiales bacterium. GTDB lineage: Bacteria > Actinomycetota > Acidimicrobiia > Acidimicrobiales > RAAP-2 > Bog-473. Next base: position 7,779 of record JBEKVF010000037.1, on the reverse strand, counting down.
GGCTTCGACGCCTGCCTGCCCCAGGTGGTCAACGCGCTGCTCCAGACGCTCGCCACCCAGCCGGCGGGCGACTGTCCCATCGTGCTCGAGAACGCCGCCGGCACCGGGGACACCGTCGGCCGCACCTTCGACGAGCTTGCGACCATTTTGGAGGCGGCCGGGCCGGACGGCGATGACAGGCTCCGGGTCTGCCTCGACACCCAGCACCTGTGGGCGTCGGGCGTCGACTACGCGTCGGTCGACAAGACGGACGAGGTCGTGGCGCGGTTCGACACTGTGGTCGGCCTCGATCGGCTCCGGTGCCTCCACCTCAACGACTCCAAGGTCGAGCTGGGCGCGAACAGGGACCGGCACGAGAACGTCGGCGAGGGCAGCATCGGTGCCGAAGGCCTCGGGGTGTTCATCTCACATCCGGCGCTCGTCGTGCTGCCCGCCATCCTCGAGGTCCCCGGTGACGGGCATGGGGCGAGGGCGGAGGACGTGGCGGCGGCGCGGTCCGCCCTGGCCCTGGGACTCGACCTCCGGCACCGGTCCTAAGCTGGCGGCCGTGACCAGCACACGGATCGAGAGCGACAGCATGGGGGAGATCGAGGTCCCCGTGGACCGGTACTGGGGGGCGCAGACGCAGCGGTCGCTGCACCACTTCGACATCGGCATCGAGACGATGCCCAAGCCGCTGATCAGGGCCTTCGGGATCCTCAAGGGCGCGTCGGCCTCGGTGAACCGTGATCTGGGCAAGCTCGACGACGCGCTGGCCGGCCTCATCGAGCAGGCAGCAGGGGAGGTGGCCAAGGGGGCCCTCGACGACCACTTCCCGCTGCGCATCTGGCAGACCGGCAGCGGCACCCAGACCAACATGAACGCCAACGAGGTCATCTCCAACCGGGCCATCGAGCTCGCCGGCGGCGTCATGGGCTCCAAGACGCCCATCCACCCCAACGACCACGTGAACATGTCGCAGTCCTCGAACGACACGTTCCCGACGGCCATGCACATCGCGGCGGTCGAGGAGATCGTGCACCGCTTGCTGCCCTCCGTGGCCGCGTTGCGCGACGCGCTCTTGGACAAGGAGATCGAGTACGCCGGGGTCACGAAGATCGGGCGCACGCACCTCATGGACGCGGTGCCACTCACGCTGGGCCAGGAGTTCTCCGGCTACGTGGCGCAACTGACGGCGGACATCGACCGCATCGAGAGGACGCTCCCGGGGCTCTACGAGCTGGCGGCCGGCGGCACCGCCGTGGGCACCGGGCTGAATACGCACCCCGAGTTCGGCCCGCGCGTGGCGAAGGCGATCGAGGACATGACCGGCCTGCCGTTCGTCACCGCTCCCAACAAGTTCGCCGCGCTGGCGGCCCACGATGCGCTCGTCTTCACCCATGGGGCGCTGAAGACCCTGGCCGTGTCCCTGATGAAGATCGCCGACGACGTGCGTTGGCTCGGGTCCGGCCCCCGCAGCGGCCTGGGCGAGCTGGCCCTGCCCGAGAACGAGCCGGGCTCGTCCATCATGCCGGGCAAGGTCAACCCGACGCAGAGCGAGGCCATGATCATGGTCGGGGTCCAGGTGATCGGGAACGACGTGGCGGTCACCACGGCGGGCAGCCGGGGCAACCTGGAGCTCAACGTCTGCAAGCCGGTCATTGCCTACAACGTCATGCAGTCGATCGCCCTGATGACCGACGCCTGTCGGACCTTCCGCGAGTTCTGCGTCGAGGGGCTCAAGCCGGATCTGCCGCAGATCCAGCGCCACCTCACGAACTCGCTCATGCTCGTCACCGCCCTGAACCCGATCATCGGCTACGACAACGCGGCGAAGGTGGCCAAGAAGGCACACAAGGAGGGGACGACCCTCAAAGAGGCGGCCCTCGCACTCAATCTTCTCACCGAGGAGGAGTTCGACGCCGCAGTGCGCCCCGAGGACATGACGCACCCGTGAGGGAGCCGGTGCTCACGACATCGGACGTCGACGCCGCCCTCGACGAGCAGCACCTCAACTGGTCCCGGGAGGGCGACGTCCTGGTGACCACGGTCAAGCTGCACGACTTCGCCGCCGCGCTGGCCTTCGTCAACATCGTCGGGGCGGCCGCCGAGGCGGCCAACCACCACCCCGACATCGACATCCGCTGGAACACGGTCCGCCTGGCCCTGACCACGCACGACTCGGGCGGGATCACCCTGCTCGACCTGGCGCTCGCCGGCGCCATCGACCGCATGCGCCCCGACGTGCGTAGCGACGACGACGGGGACGGCGGCTAACCCTCCGGCTCGAGCAATCCTGCCCGCAGGCCCTCGACCAGTCCCGGCCCCGCGCCGATCCCGGCGACGTACTCGTCCACCGACCCGTAGCGCTCGCGCAGGTGGTCGAGCAGCAGCTCCATCTGGGCCGGGTCGGCCGAGAACACCTCGTCGAGGTTCTCAATCGCGTCCCGGCCGTCGGGGTACTTGAGGATCAGCTTGGCCCGCAAGCGCTCCATGGCCTCGCCGCTCAGCGCGTAATCGGCCACCACCGTGCGCTCGTCCACGCCCAGCAGCGACAGCACGATGGCCGACAGGACCCCCGTGCGGTCCTTGCCGGCGGTGCAGTGGAACACCGCGGGGAGCGCGTCCGGGGCGGCCAAGACCTGCAGCGCCGCCAGAATCTGCCCGCCGGCGTCGCTCAGCATCTCCTGGTACTGCGCGCCGAGGAGGCCGGGCCGGCGCTCGAACGCCTCCGCGTCAGGCAGCTCGTGAATGAAGGGGAAGTGGTGGAAGGCCACCGGGTGCGCGTCGACGTCGAACCGCCCGCGCTCCAGCTCCTGCCCTGAGCGCAGGTCGATGACCGTCCGGATGCCCAACGCGCGAAGCACGGAGAGGTCGGCCTCGGTCAGCTCGCCGAGCCCGTCGGCCCGGAACAGCGTCCGCCAGCGCGTCCGCAGACCCCCACCGGCCACGTACCCGCCGAGGTCGCGGAAGTTGACCGCTCCTTGCAGAGCGACGAGTCGCTCGACCGCCTCCGTCATGTCACGTCACGCGACGGGCATGTCCCACATGGGGAACCAGCGTGAGAGGTCCGACTCGACCGGCAGGTCTGCCCCCACCATGGTCCGGATGCGCAGCTCCAACTCGGTGTCCCGGCGCTCCTGCTTCACGTCGACGGGGGCGAAGGGGTAGAACGTGCCGCGCTTGAAGAGGTAGACCAGCCGGAACGCCCTGGCGTCGCCCGGCGCGTCCGGCCCGGGGACGAAGCCGAACACCGAGCACAGCAGCTGAGGCCCCCACCCGTTGTCCTGGAGCGTCGAGTTCGCCATGTGGATCTTGGTCACCAGCTCCTCGAGGTCGGGATCGTCGAGGAGCAGCCAGCCATAATCAAAGGAGTCCTCGGCGTGCCCGAAGCCGTCGCCGACCAGCTCGGAGATCTCCTTCTGGGCGTCGGCTGCCGCCTGGCCCGGCGGCGGCTTCCAGCAGACCCCGGCGTGGCCCGACGACACCAGGCCGCCGGCGCTCTGCAGGGTCAGGGCCGCGGTCGGCAGGGCGAACAGCGCGTCGAGGTTGGCCCGCACCGGTTTCGTGCGGCCGAGGATCGTGTCGAAGAGGCCCACCGCTGCGGACTCCGATTTGAGCCGGGCCAGCCGCTCAGCTGGCCTGGCCGAGCTGGTGCTCCAGGGCGTCCAGCTGGGCGAGGCGGCGCTCGAGGGTCGGGTGCGTCCGGAACAGGTTGCCGATGCTGAAACCCCCACCGCCACCCTGCGTGGCCCCGTTGGCCACGGCCGGGGCGAAGAAGAACGCGTTGAAGGGCTCGGCCGCCCGCAGGTCCTTGGTCGGGATGCGCCCGATCTCCCCGGTGATCTTGACCAGCGCCGAGGCCAGCAGCGAGGGCCGGCCGATCAGCAGCGCGCCGGACCGGTCGGCCGCCAGCTCGCGGTAGCGGGACAGCGCCATCGTCAGGAGGAAGCTGATGAAGTAGACGACGACCGACACCAGCAGGACGACCATCTCGATGAGTGCGGCCTGGCTCTGCTGGTTGTTCCCACCGCCCCGGCCGCCGCCGAAGATCTCCGAGTAGAACATCACCCGGGTCATCAGACCGGCGATCATCCCCAGCCCGCTGGCGACCGTCATCACCGCCACGTCACGGTGGGCGACGTGGGAGAGCTCGTGGGAGAGCACCGCCTCCACCTCGGGCTCGTCCAGCCGCCGCAGCAGCCCCGAGGTCACGCAGACAACGGCGGACTTGGGGCTGCGGCCGGTGGCGAAGGCATTGGGGATATCCGTCGTGGCGATTGCCACCTTGGGCTTGGGCATGTCCGCCAGCGCGCAGAGGCGGTCGACCACGCCGTGCAGCTCGGGGGCCTGCTCGGGCGTGACCTCCTTGGCGTGCATGGCGTACATGGCGATCTTGGCGCTGAACCAGTACTGGCAGAAGATCAGCGCGAACGCGATGACCAGGACAAGGGCGAACTGCACGCCCACCGCGATCAGGATGCCGACGACGAGCCCGTACAGGAGGACGAGGAAGAACCCCGTCATGAGCATCCGGTAGGTGAGGCCCCGGTCCGGCTTGATGTTGCGTGAGATCGCCATCAGGCGCTCTCACCTCCAGCTCCACCCTGATCGGCCGCCGGCAACGCAGCGGTGGCGTCCGGCCCGTCGCCGCCCGTTCCCAGCTCGGCCTTCAAGGCGGCCAACTCGTTGTCGACCTGCGACGTGGACGACACCTTGTCGAGCTCCTTCTGAATGTCGTCGACAGGCTGGGTGAGGTCGTCGAGCGCGCCCGATGCCAGGAGCTCGTCGATGGCGCCCGCCCGCGCCTGCATACCGGCGATCTTGTCCTGGGCCCGCTGCATGGTTGCGCCGGCGGAGCGCGTCGAGTCCGAGATGCCCGACACTGCCTCGCCGACCTTGGTCTGCGCCTCGGCCGCCGTGTACGACGCCTTGAGCGTCTCCTTCTGGGTGCGGAACCGCTCCACCCGCGCCTGCAGCTCCTGGGATGTCTGGACGAGCTTCTGCTCCTGCTCGCTGATCTGGTCGTGCTGGGTCTTGAGCTCAGCCAGCTGCTCGCCGAGCGCGGCACGGCGGGCCAGCGCCTCTCGGGCCAGGTCCTCGTTGCCCTGCTGCAGGGCCGCCTTGGCCTGCGCCTGCAGCTTGTCGGCCTGCTTCTGCAACCCCTGCGCCTGCAGCTCTATCCGCTTGCGGGCCGTCGCCACGTCCGCCACCCCGCGCCGGACCTTCTGCAGCTGCTCCAGCTGCTTCTCGTAGGACAGGTCCAGCGTGTCCCTCGGGTCCTCCATCTTGTCCAGGGCCTTGTTCGTCTTGGAGCGGAAGATGTCGGCGATCCGACGGAACATGCCTGCCATGGACAACGAGCATAAAGCCAAGTGGGGGAGTGGTGGCACCGGCTGCCCTGGCCAGGCACGCCGCTAATCTCGGCACGTGCCCGATCGCCTCTGCCTGCTCTGCGTCCACGCGCACCCCGACGACGAGGCCTCCAAGGGTGCCCCGACCGTCGCCCGCTACCACGCCGAGGGGGTCCGGACGGTGCTGGTGTGCTGCACGGGGGGCGAAGAGGGCGACATCCTGAACCCGGCCATGGACACGCCCGAGGTACGGGCCGACATCGGCCGGATCCGGATGGCCGAGCTCAAGGCGGCCACGGACATCATCGGCTACGACGAGACCGTGCTCCTGGGCTACCGGGACTCGGGCATGCCGGACTCGGAGGCCAACACGCGGCCCGACTCCTTCGCCCAGGCGCCCCTGGACGAGGCCGTAGGCCGCCTGGTGACCGTCATCCGGCGCGAGCGCCCGCAGGTCATCGTCACCTACGGCGACAACCAGTCGGAGTACCCGCACCCCGACCACCTCCGGGTGCACGAGATCTCCGTCCTGGCCTTCGACGCCGCCGGTGACCCGGACCGGTTCCCCGACGCCGGGCCGCCGTACGCCCCCGCCAAGCTGTACTACTCGGTGTGGTCGGGGGAGCGGTTCCGCCAGATCCACGCCAAGTACGAGGAGCTCGGCCTGGAGTCACCCTTCGACGACAAGTGGCTCGCCCGCATGACCCGCACCGAGCCCTTCACGACGACCATCGACGTCACCGGCTTCACGGACGTGCGGGGCGAGGCGCTCAAGGCGCACGCCACCCAGGTCGACCCCGACTCGCCGTTCTGGTTCGGCCTGCCGCCTGAGGTGATGCTTGACATCCACCCCGTCGACGAGTTCCGGCTGGCCCAGAACCGCGTCGGCCCGGTCGACGTGACCGAGGACGATCTGTTCGCGGGGGTGCGCCCGTCCTGAGGCCGGGTCAGGCGGTGGGGCCGAGGAAGCCCCAACTGATGATGCCCGCGCTCTGCAGCAGCACCAGGATCACCGCGGTGGCGAGCACGCCCAGCAGCACCACGGTGACGACCGCCTTCCACGGCTTGCCGCCCTTGCGTTGCCGGCGCCGTTCGGATCGGGAGGGGACCGGTGCGGGCACGGCATCCGGCTCGCCGGTCGGGGGAGCGGGCTCCACCGCGGGGGCGGCCCCCGGCACGACGTCCACCGCCGGCAGCGTAGGCGGCGCGGCGCCCGTCGAGCTCGCCGTCAGGTCGCGCAGCAGGATCTCGAGGTCGTCGAGCGTCCATCCCGGGACCGTCAACGGTGTCGCCGCGCCCTCGCCCCGCAGGGTCAACACCACGTACCTTTTGCGTTCCTCTATGTCCCACCGCGACACCCTGGCCCACGACATGAGCTGGGCGGGCCGGCCGGCTCGCCGGATCTCGATGCCGTCGGGCGACAGCGCGAGGTCGAAGGAATGGCTGCTCCGTCGGCCCTGCTTCGTGAGCAGCGAGACGCCCCGGATCGTCGTCGTGGTCGTGGCGGCCATCGCCTGCGCTCAGCCGCCGGCCCTTGCCAGCTCGCGCAGCGGCCGGAACCCGATCAGGGTCGCCCCGACCTCGTCGAGGGAGCGACGGACCCAGGCCTCTTCGCAGATCATCCGGTGATCGTCGACCCTGGCCTCCCAGTCGTCGGTCGCCAACGACCGCAGCTCCGCGCTGTCGACGGCCGGGTGGAGGTGGAGCTCGGTGACGCCGGGCCGCAGCGTCAGGAGATCCTTCTCGAACATGGCGCGGGAGCCGACGCCGGGCACGAAGCGCATGTGGTCGGTGAAGACGGCACCGGCCTCCGCCGCCACCGCGCGGGCGGGGAATCCCACGTAGCGCTCCATGGAGGCGCTCACCATCCGCAGCGGCAGCCCGAACTCCACCGCCAACTCGAGATAGACGTCGAAGAACTCGGGCCGCAGCTGCATCGTGCCCATGTGGGCGTCGAGATGGCTCACATCGAAGCCCCAGAGGATGGCCCGCTCAATCTGGGCCCTGCACTCGCGTCGGACCTCGTCCAGGTCGGCGTGGTCCCACACGTCCTCGACCGTCCTCGGGAATCCCCCGTCCCCGCCGAGCAACGAGGGTGCATGGGTGATGGGGCCCCAGCGGTACAGCTCGTACTCCGCGTTGACGGTGAGGTGCACGCCGATGTCCTCGCCCCGGTAGCGGCTGCTCGCCTCGCGGGCCCACGGGCACGGCACCATGAGCGTGGCGCTGGTGACCGTCCCTGTCGCCAGGCACTCGAAGACCCCGACGTTGGCCGAATGGCAGGAGCCGAGGTCGTCGGCGTTGATGATGACGAGCTTGTCGTCGGCGCGGTACCCCAGCCGTTGGGCCAGGTTCGGCTCGGTCATTTCGTGGCACCTCCGGACGCCGCCCCGTCCGACACCTCGGCGTCCTGGGCGCGGGCGTCCGACGCGATCTCCTCTTGGAA
>JBEKVF010000036.1:0-11583 GCA_049514295.1 Acidimicrobiales bacterium | reverse complement strand
CACCGGGGCCCTGGGCTTCTGGTTGAAGTTGGAGTCGTTTGTGATGTTTCCCAGGATCTTTACGTTATACCGGACGGTGGGACGGGGGTCGGGGCGACCATCGGTCTTGGGATTGAGTCGTGCCCCGCTCATGAAGTCGTCCTCGATGAACTTCAGGTAGGCGTCGCTCGAGTGTCTGGTGGTCGATGTACCCCTTCTTGGCGTAAGGAGAGATGACCAGCGCGGGTACTCGGAGGCCATAGCCGTTCTTAGTAGTTGGGGACCTCCGCCGCGGTGTGATACCCGACGACGTCGGGGATGGTGTCCGCGGCGTGGGAGCACGCCGGGTCCAGTGCGCTCCGACAGTTGGCCGCGCTGTTCTTGCCCGAATCGCGCTGGATGATGAACCCGTTCATCTTCCCGCCGTTGACATCGGCGATCGCGTTCTTCTCGTTGTGGGGACCGCCCCCGTCGATGTCGGTCACGTCGCGGTACGGCTTGGTGCAGCCCTTGGTCGCCGGGTTGGGAAGGCAGACGGTCGGCTTGCCGTTCTTCATCGGGATGCCGTCAGCGCCGGGGTAGGTCCCGAAGTAGTTGTCGAAGGAGCGGTTCTCCTGCTCGATGATGATGACGTGCTTGACCTTGTGGATGCCCGCGGGGACGATGTAGCTGCCGGTAGGACCGCCGGGCACCCGCTCGGCGGGCGCTCGCTTCGTGGAGGCCGCCGTCGAGGCTCTCACGCCTGGATTCAGGCTACTCATTTCACGGATGTCCCGGTATGCTGACATCCCGACACGGAGTCTGAAAGGGGGGCCCATGACTGACACGGCAACCCGTCCCGCCGTCCACCTGCACGTCGCGGGCGAGCGCATGGACAAAGGAAGCGGCGGCAGCCACGACCACATCGACCCAAGCACGGGACAGGTCGATGCCAAGATCCCCCTCGCTGGTCCGGGCGAGGTGGACCGGGCCGTCAACGGGGCCGACGGCGCATTCCGCGACTGGCGGCACACCCCGCCGGAAGAACGGCGGCGGCTACTGCTGCGGCTCGCCGACCTCATTGAGGCCAACGCGGAGGAATTCGGGCGGCGGGGCACCATGGATAACGGGACACCCGCATCGGTCGTCGGCGGCATGACGGGGCCGGCGGTGGAATGGACCCGCTACTACGCAGGCTGGACGGACAAAATCGCTGGCGAACTGTCGAGCAGTTTCGGGTCCGGTGTCGGTGAGCTCAACTACACGCTGCTCGAGCCCTACGGGGCCGTCGGCATCATCATCACCTGGAACGGTCCTCTCATCTCGTTGGCCATGAAGATCCCGGCCGCGCTGGCCGCTGGGTGCACCGTCGTGTGCAAACCCTCGGAGCTCACGCCATTCTCGGCCGAACTGTTCATGGACCTCGTCGAGGAGGCCGGGTTCCCGACCGGCGTGTGCAGCATCCTGCCGGGCGACCCGGCGGCCGGCGAGGCGCTCGTCGTCCACCCCAAGGTGCGCAAGGTCTCCTTCACCGGCGGACCGGCCACCGCGAGCAAGATCCTCCACGCCTGTGCCGACACCATGAAGCCGGCGACGCTCGAGCTCGGCGGCAAGTCAGCCAACATCGTCTTCGACGACGCCGACCTCGACGCGGCCTGCGGACTCGGCGCCATGCTGAGCGTCGGGATCCTGTCGGGCCAGGGGTGCGCGTTCCCCACCCGCATGCTCGTGCAGCAGCCCGTGTACGAGGACATGGTCGCCCGGGTGGCCACGGTGGCCAAGGGCATCCCGGTGGGAAACCCGTGGGACCCGACGGTGCTGGCGGGGCCCGTGATCAACGAGGCGGCGCTGGAGAGGATTCTCGGCATGATTGAGCGAGCGCAGAAGGACGGCGCGCGTCTGGTCACCGGGGGGTCCCGGATCGGCGGCGACCTCGCAGGGGGCTACTTCATTGAGCCGACCGTCTTCGCCGACGTCCACCCCGACTCCGAGCTGGCCCAGAACGAGGTATTCGGCCCCGTGCTCGCCATCACACCCTTTGCCGACGACGAAGAGGCAATCCGCATCGCCAACAACACTCGCTACGGGCTGTCCGGCTACATCCAGACACAGAATCTGTCCCGCGGCCTGCGCGTGGCCGAGGAACTCGTCACCGGCGAGGTGCTCATCAACGGAGCCGCCAACCTGCGGGTGCAGCGTCCCTTCGGGGGCATCGGTATCTCGGGCATGGGCAAGGAGGGCGGCAGGCTCGGCGTCGAGGAGTTCCTGCGGGTCAAATCCGTGGGTATCGCCTGAGCCCGGAACGCCCGTTCGCCAGTCCGATCTACAGAGGGAGCAGTGAGCGCGATGCCGGGACTCGAGGGCAAGGTCGCATTCATCACCGGAGCCGCGCGTGGTCAGGGGCGCTCGCACGCCGTCCGGCTGGCCCGTGAGGGCGCCGACATCCTGGCTGTCGACATCTGCGCCGACATCGCGTCGATCGACTACCCCAACGCCACCCGCGCCGAGCTGGACGAGACGGCGCAGCTCGTCGAGGCCGAGGGACGCAAGGCAGTGGCGCTGACGGCGGATGTGCGGGACCTCGCCTCCCTACAGGCGGCCTTCGACGCGGGCATGTCGTCGCTGGGGAGGGTCGACATCGTCCTGGCCAACGCCGGCATCGTGCGGCTGGGCCCCGGCGGCGACGCCGCCGCGGTATGGGCGGACATCATCGGCACCAACCTCACCGGATCGTGGAACACGATCTCGGTCGCGCTCCCGACCTTGCGCGCCGCCGGGGTCGGCGGCTGCATCATCATCACCAGCTCCACGGCCGGGCTGCGGGCCAGTCCCGGCGACGGTATCGGGCAGATCGCGTACACGGCGGCCAAGACCGGTTTGGTCGGCCTCATGAAGCAGCTCGCCGTGACGCTCGCCCCTGAGTCGATCCGCGTCAACAGCGTGCACCCGACGGGCGTCAAGTCCGGCATGACGATGAACGAGGCCATGATGACGCTGGCGATGCAGGCGGCCGAAGGGAGCGAGAACTCCATCGCGGCCATGCAGAACGCCATGCCGATCGACATCCTCGAGCCCGAGGACATCTCCGACGCGGTGGCGTTCCTCGTCTCGGACCAGGCCAAGTGGATCACGGGCGTGGCGTTGCCGGTCGACGCCGGGTTCTGCGTGCGGTGACGGTGGACGCCGGTTCGGCGCGCTCCGAGGGATTCGAGCTCCCAACCTTCTGATCCGTAGAGCGATTCCAATCATCCAGCCAGTACGACCAATTCCACCGGGCCAACTCACTTCGGCTGCACTGTCCGTCCTGTGCCACCCGATACCGGTACGTTCGCCGAGTCGAGGAGCGACTCAGTCGCAGGCTCGTCACCGATCGCAGTATCTGACATACTGATCATTCTATTAAGATGTAAGGGCTAGCCGACGCTAGAGCGCTGAACCCCGACAAGGAGAAGACGGTCGTGACTCCAGCACCGATCTACCAGGTGAAGGCGGAGTTCTTCAGGACGCTCGCCCACCCTGCCCGGATCCGAGTGCTGGAGGTCCTTCGCGACGGCGACCGCCCCGTGAGCGAACTCATCCCCGAGGTCGGGATCGAATCGTCCCACCTGTCCCAGCAGCTCGGGATCATGCGCCGGGCCAACCTCGTGCAATCTCGCAAGGAGGGCGCCACCGTCGTCTACACGGTGAGCAACCCGATGATCTTCGAGCTCCTGGACGTGGCGAAGAGAATCCTCACCACGTCGCTCGCAGAGACCCGGGACCTGCTGGCCGAGCTCGAGTAACGGCGTCAGAGCCGAACTCGTCCCCCGCTCGTTGGGGTGCGGCGGGAAAACGGCGGCCGCTGGATCCGATCGCCTCCGGTCGTACGTCACCTCCCATTTGCGGACATTGCACCCGGGCCGGCCGCGCTCGGTGCCCCATGGCTCGGGCGCCTCAAGGGATCCCGTGAACCCCTTGTCGATCCCCTAGCTGACCGTGGTGCTGGACCCCCAAATTGCTGGATTTGACAGTTGATATATTTAGCGATTGACATATATGTCAATCATGCGATTTCGGACGCTGGCCCGGCGGATGAGGGCCCGACCCGCCAGGGTGGCGGAGCCCGACGACGTATCCCCGGGAGTGACGGCGGCAGCGAAGCGGTTGCGTGGCTCGCTGCAGCTCCGGCACGTGGACGCCGGGTCGTGCAACGGGTGCGAGATGGAGATTGCGTCGATCTTCTCCCCCGTCTACGACGCCGAGCGCTTCGGCATCCGGCTCGAGGCCTCGCCCCGCCACGCCGACGGGCTGCTGGTGACCGGGCCCGTCACCCGGAACATGGCGGACCCACTCCGTAAGACGCTCGAGGCCGTGCCGCAGCCGCGGGTCGTGGTCGCGGTGGGTGACTGCGCCCGCGATTGCGGCGTGTTCCGCGGTGCCTACGGCGTGGAGGGAGCGGTGGGCGATGTGGTGCCCGTCGACCTCGAAGTGCCCGGGTGCCCCCCGGACCCGGCAGCAATCGTGCGTGCCCTCCGGGGACTGGCCGGGACGTGACGTCAGCACTACTCGTCGCCACCGCGTTGACCGGGCTGGCTGCTGCAGTCGCAGGTGCCGTGGCTCCCGTTCGATTTCGAATCGGCTTATCGACGGCACTCACGATCGGCGCATGTGGCTTCGGTCTGATCGTCGGCGCAGACGTCCTCCACTCGGGCGACCCCGCCGAAGTACACACGAGTGCGCTGATGCCGCTTTCGGGGTTTTCCCTCGCCCTCGATCGGTTCGGAGCTCTTTTCGTCGTCATCACCGCGGTCATCGGAATCTGCGCCATGGTCTTTCGCCTCGGGTACGCCGGTCACGGCCTCGCCAGCCGGACAGCCTCATGCATCCTGCCGCTGTTCGTGACGACCCTGCTGTTCGTCCCTGCCGCGTCCAACGTGACCACGTTCTTGTTCCTCTGGGAGCTGATGGCGATCACGTCGCTCTTCCTCGTCCTCACCGACCACGGACATCGGAGCGAGGTGCAGGTCGCCGGTCAGTGGTACGCGGTGATGACGCAACTCGGTGCGGCTGCGTTGATCCTTGGCTTGGTGCTGCTGGCGACGCGCGCCGGGAGCCAATCCTTCGCCGTCATCGCACTCCGCTCAGCGCACATGCCGGAGTGGGTTCGCAGCACCGCCTTCGTGCTCGCGGTGGTCGGTTTCGGGTCCAAGGCCGGCGCGGTGCCATTGCACGTCTGGTTGCCCCGCGCCCATCCCGAAGCTCCGGGGCCGGTGTCCGCCCTGATGTCGGCGGCCATGGTGAACCTCGGGGTGTACGGCATCGTCCGGGTCGGCATGGGCCTCCTCGGTGGCGGGCCGGCGTGGTGGTGGCTCCTCGTGATGTTCCTCGGGGCTCTCTCGGCCATGTTCGGCTCCCTCCACTCGGCCACCAGCAGGGACCTCAAGCGCCTGCTCGCCTATTCGACCACCGACAACGTCGGCCTGATGCTGCTCGGTGTCGGTGCCTCCGGCCTGTTCGCCTCCACCGGCCATCGGACACTCGCACTCGTGGCGCTGGTGGCCGCACTGCTCCACGTCGTCTTTCATGCCGTGTTCAAGGGTTCGCTGTTCCTCTCCGCCAGCTCCGTCCAGCAAGCCACGGGGAGCACGGACCTCGACGAGCTCGGCGGCCTCCTCCAGCGGATGCCGGTGAGCGGACCGATCTTCCTTGTGGGCGGGTTGGCCATCGCGGCCCTCCCCCCCTTCTGCGGCTTCGTGAGCGAATGGCTCCTCCTCCAGAGCATGCTCCACGGCCTTCCCTCCAGCGACGTGACGATTGCCGTGGCGATGCCGGTCGGCGTGGGAGTGCTCGCACTCACCGGAGGCCTCACTGCCTTCACGTTCGCCAAGGCAATCGGCATCGGCCTGCTCGGGCTTCCCCGCACCGAACACGCCGATCGGGCCAGGGAAGTCCGCCGCTCCATGTGGACGGGCGCCGGTCTGCTCGCCGCGCTCTGCCTCGTCTTCGGGGTAGCTCCCTCTCTGGTCATCCCTGCCGTGATCGACTCGGCGGGCACCGTCATGCGTCTCCACCCGACCGGAGCGCTGACCCACGGCTGGCAGATCGGGCTGCCCGGCGTCCCCGGCATGCTCGCACCGGGACTGCTGGCGCTTGGCCTCATCGTCTGCACAGGACTGGTTGCCCTGACCCGCCGGCTGGTCCAACGCAGCCCGGTCCGACTCACGGAAGCATGGGGTTGCGGTCGAGAGCTCCAGACGGCGCGCATGGAGTACACCGCCACCTCATTCGGGGAGCCGCTCACACGTGTGTTCGAAGACGTGTTGAATCCCTCACGCGACATCGACGTCAGTCACGTCGCAGAGTCGCGCTACTACACCGAAGCTGCGGTAATCCACACCTCCCTCGAGGACGCGTTCGAGCGGCACCTGTACCGCCCGGCGGACCGAGGACTTCAGCGCTGGGGCGCCGTGGCCCGTCGTGTGCCCAACGGCAGCGTGCACCGCTATCTGGCCTTCGGCCTCGTGGCTCTGATCATCGTGTTGGTGGTGCTGGCGTGAGCACCGGCTGGCCCCCCGTCTCCATGGCTGCCATCTCGTTGCTGCAGGTCATCCTGGTAATGCTCGGTGCTCCGCTCCTCCTCGGGCTGATGCGCAAAGTGCGCTGCCGGGTGGAAGGCCGGGTGGGACCACCGATCCGCCAACCACTCCTCGACCTGCGCAAGCTCGCCCGGCGGGAACGCACGCGACCCGAGCACACCAGCTGGGTCTTCCCGTTGGCCCCCGTGGTCCTGGTCGCCACCACCCTGGTGGTCGCCGCCATCGCGCCGCTGCTGGCCACCGATCCCGCGTTCGGATGGTCCGCTGACCTGTTCGCGGTCGTCTTCCTCTTCCTTCTTGGTTCGGTCTCCCTGGCACTCGGCGCCCTCGACACCGGCACCGCGTTCGGGGGCATGGGGGCAAGTCGTGCCATGACGATCGGGGCCCTGGCCGAGCCTGCCCTGCTGGTGGCGATCCTTGCCCTCTCGCTCCCCAGTCACTCCTCCAATCTGCCGACCATCATCACCCGGTCCCTCGCGCATCCCGCCTGGCTGGCCACCCCGCAGCGGGTCTTGGCCCTGGTGGCATTCGTGATCGTGATCATCGCCGAGAGCGGACGGCTCCCTGTCGACAACCCGACCACGCATCTCGAGCTGACGATGATCCACGAGGCCATGATCCTCGAGTACGCCGGGCCGGACCTCGCACTCGTAAAGCTGGCCGAATCCATGCGGCTCGTCGTGCTGTTCACGCTCCTCGCCGACCTGTTCCTGCCCTGGGGCATCGCGACCTCGCCCGGCCCCGCCCACCTGGCGGTGGCTCTCGTGGCCACCGCGGGAAAGGTCGCCGTCCTCGGTACCGCCGTGGCCATCTTCGAGGTGACAGTGGCCAAGCTGCGGCTCTTCCGGGTGCCCGAGCTATTGGCCGGGGCGTTCGTCCTGGCGATCCTCGCCGTCCTCTCAGCGCTGGTGGCGCCATGAACGGATCGTCGTACTCCTCGGCCTTGACCCTGGCCGCCGGCGCGGTGCTGGTCTGCGCGGTGGCGATCCTGTGGCTCGCCTCGATCCGCTCGGTCATCCGGATGGTGGCGGCTCAGGGCATGGCACTGGGACTCGTGGCCGTGGTCCTGGGCGTCCACCTCCATGACGCCGGCCTGCTGGCCGCGGCGGCGGTCGTCATAGCTGTGAAGGGCGTGGTGATCCCGGTCCTGCTCGGCCGGGCGAGCGGCGGGAACTCAGGCTCCCGTGAGAGCAGGCCCCTCGTCAACGTCCCCGCTTCGCTGGTCGCCTCCGCCGCTCTCATCGTGCTGGCCTTCGTGACCGGGCGCAGTGTGGCACGCTTCGTCGGCACCACCGCCGGTGCGCTGGTGCCCATCGGTATTGCGACGCTGCTGATCGGCTTCTTCGTCCTCGTCGCCCGGCGCCGACCCACCTTCCAGATCGTGGGGCTGCTGATGGTGGACAACGGGATCGCGCTGACCGCCTTCCTGTGCACCGCCGGATTCCCCTTCCTGATTGAGCTGGGAGTCTCCTTCGACGTTCTCCTGGGCGTCGTCGTCCTCATGGTGCTGTCACAGCGACTTCGCATTGAGTTCGGCGATGTCGATCTCGACGAGCTCCAGGAGCTGCACGACTGATGGTGCTCGTGACGATCCTCGTCCTCCCCTTGCTCGGCGGCACGGCCATCGCCGTGGGACGGGGGCGGCGCGCGAGCGCATGGGTCGCCGTGGCGACCAACGGGGCGACACTCGTCCTCGGGATCCTCACCGCTGTCCGGGTCGTCAAAGATGGCCCGATCTCAGGTGCATGGGGGGTGTTGCGGGCCGACGCTCTGAGCGTGTTCATGGTCATCGTCATCGGCGCCATCTCGCTCTTGGCGTCGTGGCTCGGGATCCGGACGATGGCGCGTGAGCAGGAACTGGAAAACGGCAGCTCGGTTCGGTCGTCGCACTACGGCATGCTCGTCCAGGCCTTCGTGGGCTTCATGCTCCTGGCGGTCCTGGCGGCCAACGTCGGCGTGCTCTGGGTGGCCGTCGAGGCGACGACGATCGTCACCGCGTTCCTGGTCGGATACCGGCGGACCAGGGGCTCACTTGAGGCCTCGTGGAAGTACATCGTGATCTGCTCGGTCGGGATCGCGCTGGCCTTCTTGGGAACCGTCTTCGTCTACTTGGCGGCACTCCACGCCGGAGGGCACTCGGCCCAGGCGCTCGACTGGACGTCGCTGATGGCGCACGCGCACCGCTTCAACCCTTCGCTGATGCGCTTCGCCTTCGCCCTCATCGTTCTCGGCTACGGCACCAAGGTCGGGCTTGCCCCGATGCACAGCTGGCTCCCCGATGCCCACAGCCAGGCGCCCGCCCCGGTGTCAGCACTGATGTCGGGGGTCCTTCTCACCGTGGCGTTCTACGCCATCCTGCGCTTCAAAGCGGTGACCGATGTGGCGCTCGGGCCCGGGTTCGCCCGCACCCTGCTCGTTGTTGTCGCCCTCCTCTCGTTGGCGCTGGCGGCGTCGCTGCTGATCACCCAGCGTGACTACAAGCGGATGCTCGCCTATCACAGCATCGAGCACATGGGCCTGATCGCCCTCGGCGCCGCGGCAGGGATCAGGCTTGCCATCGCCGCCGTCCTCCTCCACATCCTCGGTCACGGGCTGGCCAAGAGCGTGCTCTTCTTGACCTCGGGAGAGATCATGGCCGCCGAGGGCACCAGCCAGATCGACGGGGTACGGACGCTCCTGGCCCGCCGCCCGGCCCTGGGCGGGGTGTTCGGGGTCGGTCTCGTGGCACTGTTGGGCCTCCCGCCCTTCAGCCTCTTCACCAGTGAGCTCGTGATGGTCCGGGCCGAGTTCGAGGTGGGGCTGGGTTGGGCCGCCGTCTTGGCCATGGTGGCGATGGTGGTCATCTTCATCGCGGTGGTGGGTCACGCCCGTCACATGCTCCTGGGGCCGCCCAGTTCATCGCATCTCCCCGCACCGCCGCCACGCTGGGTCGCCACGCCGCTGATCGGTGGTTTGGCCGTCTGTGGCTTCATTGGGGTATTCGCCTGGCCGCTGTCTGGTCTCCTCGAGGCGGCGGCGCGGGTGGTGGCTTCGTGACCGGTCCCGCGATCCTCACGCCGGCACTCGAGCCGGTCGGTCGGCATCGTCATGCCGGCGTGGTGCAGGCAGCCGACTTGGTGGATGCGGCCTCGGCCCTCCTGGCGCAGGGGATGCGGCTCGCGCTGGTGTCCGGCCACGACGACGGTGACGTGTTGCGAGTCGTCTATCTCTTCACATCCGGCCCGCCCGACACCCGGGTCGAGCTGCATCTCGCCGGCGACCCTGCCCACCCGGCGGTGCCGACCCTGTCCGGTATCTCGTTCCCCGCCGGTCGCTTCGAACGCGAGCTCCAGGACCTCTTCGGCATCGTGCCCGAGGGTCACCCTCAGCCCCGGCGCCTGGTCCTCCACCAACACTGGCCTGAGGACTGGTACCCCATGCGCCGCGGCTCAGGCGATCCACCGCCAATGGTGGCCGACGCCGGGGCGTACCCCTTCGTCCCGGTTGAAGGAACCGGTGTCTACGAGATCCCGGTCGGTCCGGTGCACGCCGGGCTCATCGAACCCGGACACTTCCGCTTCTGGGTGGTAGGAGAGACGATCCTGCGCATGAAGGCACGCCTGTGGTTCGTGCACAAGGGGATCGAGCGGCTCTTCGAGGGAAGGGACCCGGAGTCGGGACTCGAGCTGGCGGAGCGCATCTCGGGTGACACCGCCGTCGGGCACGCCCTGGCCTACTGCTTGGCCGTGGAAGACGCATGGAACGTGGAGGTGCCGGCGGAGGGGATGCTGCTCCGTGGCACTCTCCTCGAGCTCGAACGTCTCTACAACCACGTCGCCGATATCGGCGCCTTGTGCAACGACGTCGGCTTCGGTGTCGCCAACGCCTGGGCGCTCTCGTTGCGTGAATACCTGCTGCAACTGAACGCCCGCGTGACCGGTCACCGGCTGTTGCGCGGCGGCGTCGTCCCCGGCGGTGCTCACGTCCACCGCCTGCCCACGAACGGTGAGCTGACCGAGATCAGCCAGCGATTCGAGGAGCTCATCGGCCTGATCACGTCGAGCGCCCTGGTCATGGAGCGCTTCACCGGCACCGCCGTGCTCGATGAGGCTCACGCTCGGGACCTCGGCGTCGTGGGGGTCGCGGGTCGAGCCTCGGGACTCGCGTTCGACGCGCGTCAATCCCATCCTTCCGTGTTGATGCCCGGGTCGTTCTCCCCCGCCATCTGCCCGGTGGGCGATGTCAAGGCGCGCTTCGATGTCCGGGTCGAGGAGGCGCGGACATCCCTGTCCCTCGTGAGCGAGTTCGCCCAACGGGCGGGAACTCTGCACGCCGTGACCGTGCCGGCACAATCGCAAGCGGGTCAATCCGCGAGCGGGGTCGGGATCGTCGAGGCGTGGCGCGGTGCTGCCGTTCACCGGGTGGAGCTCAACAATGAAGGTCGACTGACCCGGGTGAAGGTGGTCGATCCTTCGTTCCACAACTGGCCGGCCCTTCCCGTCTCCCTGGCCGACACAATCGTCCCCGACTTCCCCTTGGCCAACAAGAGCTTCAATCTCTCCTACGCCGGGAACGATCTCTGATGGTGACGACGCCCATCCACCAGCTGCAGGCCGAATTCTTCAAGTCGCTCGGCCACCCCGCCCGTGTCCGCATCGTCGAGATCCTCCGCAAAGGGGAACGGCCCGTGAGCGAGCTCATTCCCGAGGTCGGCATCGAGGCGTCACACCTGTCTCAGCAGCTCGGGGTCATGCGACGAGCCAATCTGATTCAGGTGCGAAAGGTCGGCACGAGCGTCTTCTATTCAGTGGGGAATCCGATGCTCTTCGAACTCCTGGACGTGGCGAAGCAGATCATCCGGTCATCCCTGAACGAGACGCAGGAGATCCTCGACCAGATGTAGATGTCACGCAACGGTCCAGAATCAATTGGCGCGTCGGAGGGATTCGAACCCCCAACCTTCTGATCCGTCGAGCAGATCCGATCGTCCAGCCCGACCTGACGGGTCCATTTGGCCAGCTCCTGTCCGAATCGGTGTCCAGCTAGATCTTCTTTGGGGTCGAAACTCGGG
>JBEKVF010000035.1:0-19134 GCA_049514295.1 Acidimicrobiales bacterium | reverse complement strand
CTCAGGGAGGAGAGCGCACCGTTAAGCTGGACTTTCGTGCCTGAGACCCAGCCTGAGAGCGACCCGATGAATTGGACCTGGCGTGTCGGAGACGGCGCGTCGCTCCCGCGCGGGCCTGCCGTGATCTTCGACATCGACGGGGTGCTCTCCGACGCCGCCGGCCGCCAGCACTTCATTGAGCGGGGACAGCGGAACTGGGCGTCCTTCTTCGAAGCGTGCGGCGACGACCCCGTGATCGAGGAGATCGCCCGGCTGCTCGAGCTGCTCGACCCTTCGCTCGCCGTGATCCTGCTCACGGGCCGGCCCCACCGCGTCCAGCCGCAGACGCTGGCCTGGCTCAAGCGGTACGGACTGCGCTGGGACCTCCTCGTCATGCGCTCGCGGGGGGACTACGCACAGGTCACGGAATTCAAGGAGGCGGTCGTGCAGGACCTGCGGGCCCAACGGTTCGACCTCCGGCTCGCCTTCGAGGACGACCCGTCCAACCACGCCATGTACGTGGCAGCCGGGGTCCCCTGCGTGTACATACATTCCGGGTACTACGACTGACGCAGCTGGCGAGCCCAGCCGGCGACGAGCGCCACCGCCGAGAGGATCAGCACCGGGAGGTCGCCCCAGTGGTCGTAGGGGGTCATGCCGCGACGGAGAGCGACGGTGGCCAGGAGCACCTGGCGCCTGCCCAGGATGCTGCGCTCGACCACCACCCCGCGGTTGGTCACGACTGTGCTGTAGCCCGTCGGTGCGGCCTGGACCAGGTCGCGACCCGTCTCCACGGCCTGCACCACCGCCGCCGAGATCTCCTGTGCCGGTACCTGCGTCGTGCTGTACGAGGACGTGTTGGTGGGGACGGCCAGCAGCTCGGCGCCGGAGCGCACCGACGAGTGGCTGCGTCCGGCGTAGAAGACCTCGAAAGACACCAGGATGCCGAGCGGCCCGGCCGGCGTGCGCATGAGCCCGGTGCCGTGCCCCGGGACGCCGTCGGTCGGCACACCCGAGAGATCGGCCAGGTGCGAGAAGAAGGAGCGGTAGGGCACGTACTCACCGAACGGGACCCGGTGCACCTTCTCGAACACGCCCACGATGTGCCCGTTCGGGCCCCAGGCGACGATCTCGTTGCGGAAGGCGGTCGCCGACGCCGGCTCGGTGACCCCGACGACGAGCGTCGTGCCGAGCTCCTCGGCGAGCCTGCTGAGCAGCGCTGCCTCGGGTGAGCCGGCGAGCGGGCGGTCGAGCGCCACTACGTCCTCGGGCCACAGCACCAACTCGGGCCGGGGGTGGGTGGAGGTGACCCCGTAGGTCGCTGCGACCTGCGCCTCGTAGACCGCGGTGGGCGACACCTGCTCCTTGCTCAGCCCCCGCTGCCCGCCGCCCTGGACCATGGCCACCCGCAGCGTGCGGACGGGGGCGCCGCCGTCGGGGGCCACGGTGCCGGCGACCGCCAGCGCAACGATGCCGCACGTGACGACGGCCACACCGACGAGGGAGGGTCCGCCGGCCCGGCGACGCAGGGTCCAGAGCCACGAGGCGAGCGTGGCGATGGCCACCCCGCCGGCCCAGACCCCGGCTGTGATCAGGAGCGGGCCGCCGAGGCGCGCTAGCTCGACCAGGGGACCGTGCGCCTGCCCCAGGAACACCCCGCCCAGGGGCAGCCCGCCGAAGGGCCAGGTCATGCGCAACGACTCGGCCAGTGTGCACGCACCTACGAAGGCCGGGGCGCGTCCCCGCCCGGGGGGTGTGAGGGCGGCGGCCGCCGCGAAGAAGAGTGCCTCGACCGCGATGAGCACGACCGCGCCGTACCAGTTGAAGGCGCGGGCCCAGGCCAGCCCGATGACGTCGCAGCCCAGCCCTGCCAGCCATCCGGACCACACCCGGGTGCGTAACGCCAGGCCGCCCAGGCGCCAGTAGAGCAGAGCGGCTCCGAGCGGGCCGAGGGGCCACCACCCGAAGGGCGGGAGCGACAGCGCGAGGAGGACGCCGGCCGCGACCGAGGGGGCGGCCACGCGGCCCCGGCGCGGCAGGCGGTTCACAAGAGGGCGCGCGCCGCCGCCCGGCCGCTCGCGATGCAGGCCGGGATGCCGACCCCGTGGTAGGCGGCGCCGGCCACCGCCACCCCACCGAGGCGCGCCACGGCGGCCTCCACGCCGGCCGTGCGCAGGAGGTGGTGCACACGGTACTGCGGGAGCGCGTCGGGGCAGCGCACGACGACTGCGTCCCTGGGCCGACCGGTCACGCCCATCAGCGCGCCGAGCTCCTCCCAGGCCCGGTCGATGGCCTCGCCGTCGCTCCATCCACCCGGGCGGGCGTCGTCGATGCGGCCGACCGAGGCGCGCAGCAGCACCTCGCCGTCGCGGGCCAGGTGTGGCCACTTGCGGTCCAGGAAGGTGCAGGCCGTGACCGCCCAGGGGTCGCGACCCTTGTGCGGGCTCCGGCGCGGCACGAGGAACCCGGTGCCGTAGAGGGGAGACGGGACGTCGTCGGCGCCGACGCGGAACGTCACGAGGGCGACGGAGGCGTACTCAATCGTGTGGAGCAGTCCGGCCGCCTCGTCGTCGTGGGGTTGCAGCAGGGCGCCCGTCGCCGGGGCGGGTGCGGCCAGCACCACCGCGTCCGCCTCGGCCGCCCGGCCGCCGGACCACACCGTCCAGCCGGCCCCCGTCCGCTCGAGCCGGTCCGCGAGCGCCGAGAGCCGGATCTCGACCCCCCGTTCTCCGAGCTTCGCCACGAGCGTCCGTACCAGCGAGGCCATGCCGCCGTCGAGGGACCAGAACAGCGGCGGACCCTCGGGGTCCGGTGCGGGGACCTCGGCGCGCAGGGCCCGCATGAGGCCGCCCCGGCGCTGGGCCGCCGCCAGGAGCGGCGGGAAGACCGCCGCGGCGGACATGTCGTCGACCGAGCCGGCGTGGATGCCGCCGATGAGGGGGTCGACCAGCGTGTCGACCACCCGTTGCCCGAGCTTGCGCGCCACCAGCGGTCCAATGGAGCGGTCGCCGATCGGGCCCCGGACGTCGGGCCGGGGGAGGACGGCGTCGCGGGCGAGACCGAGCTGGCCCCGGAACCCGAGCACGCCGGCGCGGGCGATGGGCCAGAACCGGGTCGGTATCCCGAGCGCGAGCCCCTCGGGCAGCGCGCGCAGGCGTCCCCGGGCCCACACCGACGCGCCCCGTCCCGCGATGGGGACGAGCATCTCGGCGAGCCCGAGCTCGTGGCAGAGGTCGACCGCCTCGGGCCGCCGGCCGAGGAACCCGTCGGGGCCCATGTCGACGGCGCGCCCACCGAAGTCGTCGCTGCGCAGCGCGCCGCCGAGGCGGGACGACGACTCGAGCACCACGACCGCGGGCGCGTCAGCGCGGCGCTCGGCACCGCCCGTCAGCTCCCAGGCCGCGGTCAGGCCGCTGATGCCTCCGCCGACGACGACCACCCGCCCGGGCGCCACGTCAGGGCGCCTCGTCGGCCGCGGTGATGACGTCGGCCAGCACGGAGACGAACGCGGGGTCGTCGTTGAGCGAGGCGGTGCGCGCGAAGCCGATGCCGCACTCCGACGCGACGGCCGCCACTTCCACGTCGAGGTCGTAGAGCACCTCGAGGTGGTCCGCCACGAAGCCGATCGGGCACACGACGACGGCGTCGGTGGTGCCGTCGGCGGCCAGGCGTCGCACCTCGTCGCGCACGTCGGGGCCGAGCCACGGATCGGGGGTGCGCCCCGCGCTCTGCCACGCCACGAGCCACTCCTCCAGCCCGGCCGCCTCGGCGACCAGCCGGGCGGACTCGGCGAGCTGCTGGGGGTAGGTGTCGCCGGACTGCCGGATTCGCTCGGGGAGCGAGTGGGCGGTGAAGATCACGCGGCGGCGCCCGGGCAACGTGCCGAGCGCGGCCGTGACGCGTGCCGCAAGGAGCGCGACGAAAGCCGGCTCGGCGTACCACGGGCCGACGGCGACGAAGCGCGTCCCGGGGAGCGCGGCGGCGGCGCGGTCGAGGTACTCCTGCGAGCCCATGGAGGACGCGTGGGGGGTGAGGACAAGGCCGACGACCTGTTCGGGGCCGGCGGACGCCAGCGCGGCGGCGGCGTCCTCAATGAGCGGGTCGGTGTGCTTGGCGCCGAACACCACCACGTACCGCCTTGGGGAGCGGGCCTCCAGCTCGGCGCGCACGGCGTCGACCTGGGCTCGGGTGCGCTCGGCCAGCGGCGACACGCCGCCGATGGCGCGGTACCGGCCCTCGAGCTCGGCGAGCTGCTCGGGCTCGGGCGGGCGGCCGCGGCGGATGCGCGTGTAGAAGGGGAGGATTTCCCCTGCGCTCGCCGGCGTTCCGTGCGCCATCAACAGGACGCCGGAGGTCACGTGCGCGCGGTCTCCGCGTGCACCAGGTCGACGACCGCGGCGAGGATGGCCGGGTCGGACTCGGGCAGGACGCCGTGGCCGAGGTTGAAGACGTGCCCGGTGCCGGTCCCGTCGGCGGCGCGGGCGAGCACGACGCGCGCGGCCTCCTCGACGACGGGCCAGGGTGCGAGGCACAGCGCCGGGTCGAGATTGCCCTGCAGTGCATGGCCTGCGCCGACGCGCCGGCGTGCCTCGTCGAGCGCGACGCGCCAGTCGACGCCCACGACGTCGGAACCCGCGGTCGCCATCAATCCGAGCAGCTCCCCGGTGCCGACGCCGAACAGGATGGTGGGCACTTCGAGGTCTGCGATTCCCTCTAGCACGGCGCGGGTCGCGGGCAGAGCGAAGCGCGCGTACTCGTCCGGCGAGAGCGACCCGGCCCAGCTGTCGAAGAGCTGTACCGCCTGCGCACCGGCCTCCACCTGGGCGCGCAACGAGGCCACCGCCATGGCAGCCAGCCGTTCCGTGAGCTGCTCCCACAGGGCCGGTGCACCGTGCATCAGCGCCTTCACCCTGGCGAAGGTGCGCGACGGGCCGCCTTCGATGATGTAACTGGCCACCGTGAACGGTGCACCGGCGAACCCGATCAGGGCGACCCCCGATCCGGCCAGCTCCCGCGCCACGAGGCGCGCCGTCTCGGCGACGTAGGGCGCGTCGGTCTCGGGCTCGAACGGTCGTAGGCGGGCGAGGTCGGCATCGCTGCGGAACGGCTCGGCCACCACGGGCCCCCGGCCCGGCTCCACCTCGACGCCGAAGCCGATGGCGTGCAGCGGCACGACGATGTCGGAGAAGAGGATCGCGGCGTCGACGCCGTACCGGCGCACCGGCTGCAGGGTCAGCTCGGCGGAGAGCGGGGCGTCGGCGATGGCCGACAGGATGGAGCCCTCGCCCCGCGCCGCCCGGTACTCGGGCAGGGACCGCCCGGCCTGGCGCATGAACCACACCGGCGTCCGGGTGACCGGCTCCCGCAAGCAGGCGCGCACGAGGTCCGTGCGGGCATCTGCCGCCGGGCTCACCCGAGGGGCTCTATGACGACGGCCGTGCCGTAGGCGCAGATCTCCGTCCAGTTCCCGCCCATCTCCGAGGTGTCGAACCGCATGGCCAGCACGGCGTTGCCGCCGCGGGCCTCGGCCTCGGTCACCATCCGGTTGACGACGTCCTCCCGGCTGAGCTGCAGGTTCTTGGTCATGCCCTTGAGCTCGCCCCCGGCCAGCGACTTGAATGCCGCGCCGAACTGGGAGCCGACGTTGCGCGAGCGGACCGTCAGGCCGAAGACTTCCCCGAGCACCGAGGTCACCTTGTAGCCGGGCACGTCGTTCATGGTCGAGATGAGCATGGCAATCCTTTCGGTCCGGCTCATCGTAGGCGTCGCCACCCCGGCCGCCCCGGCGACACGCGGCGTCTAGACTGAACCGTTTCCCCGTGGGCCGGGGGGAGAAAGGGGAGAGGTGCCCGAACATCCCGATCTGCAGGATGAGCAGGAGTTCCTCAACCGTGCGTACGACGGGTTGGAGTTCATGCGGGGTGAGGCGCGCCAGATGCTGCAGGGCGTCCTGGACCTCGGACGGGGAGGCACCTTCCAGTCGCGGACCGAGCGCGACATCGTCGTGCGCACCAGCCTGGCCCGCCTGGAGCAGCTCGACATCGGGGATCAGGCCCTCTACTTCGGGCGCATCGACCGACTGCCCGAGCCGGATGCGGATGGCGCCGACGCCGGCTCGGCACTAGGTGAGTCGTTCCACATCGGCCGCCTGGCCGTCTCGGGCCCGGACCACGAGCCCTTGGTGGTCGACTGGCGCGCCCCGGTGGCCGAGCCGTTCTACCGGGCGACGGGTCTCGACCCGCAGGGGCTGGCGCGGCGCCGCCACCTGGCCGTGCGGGGCCGGTCCGTGCTCGGGTTAGAGGACGAGTACTTCGTCGACCCGGACGGCCGGGCCGCCACCATCACGGCCCCGGGCGAAGGGAGCGGCCCGGACGGAGACGGCGGCGGTGAGCGCCTCCTGTCCGACGGAATGGTCCTGGGCGGTCCGGGCGCGCTGCTCTCGGCGCTCGGCCAGGCGCGGACCGGCCACATGGGCGACATCATCGGCACCATCCAGCGCGAGCAGGACGAGATCATCCGCTCGCCGTTGGCCGGCGTCCTCGTCGTCCAGGGCGGCCCGGGGACGGGCAAGACGGCCGTGGCGCTGCACCGCGCTGCGTACCTGCTCTACACCCACCGCTTCCCGCTGGAGCGGCAGGGCGTGCTCGTCGTCGGGCCCAACCCGCTGTTCCTGCGCTATATCGAG
The DNA here is from genome assembly GCA_049514295.1 of Acidimicrobiales bacterium. Classification (GTDB taxonomy): domain Bacteria; phylum Actinomycetota; class Acidimicrobiia; order Acidimicrobiales; family RAAP-2; genus Bog-473. The sequence goes on along the minus strand of JBEKVF010000035.1, from coordinate 12,470 downwards.
CAGGTGCTCCCCTCGCTCGGGGAGACGGGGGTGAGCCTGTCGACGGTGGCCGGCCTGGTGTCCGAGGTGCGCGTGCGGGGCGTCGACGCCGCCGCCGTCGCCAAGCTGAAGGGCGACGTGCGGATGGTCAAGGTGCTGGCTCGGGCCGTACGCACCCGCCAGCGGCCTCTCCGCCGCGACGCCGAGGTCCCGTTCGGCGCGGGCGTGCTGCGCCTCCGCGCCCGGACGACCGAGGACATCGTCGCCATGGCGCGCCGCCGACCCGGCACCCACAATGCACGCCGGCGCTTCGTCGAGGCGCAGGTGTTGCGCGCCCTCTCCGACGAGTACCGGTCCAGGCTGAGACGCGGTGGGACCGACATGGTGAACGACGTGCCGACCCAGGAGGAGCAGAACGACCTGGCGCAGCGGTTGCGCCGGGTGCCCGAGGTGGCCGAGGCGCTCGATCGGATGTGGCCCCGCCTCTCGCCGCACGAGTTCCTCCACGACCTGCTCGGCGCCCGGCCGCTGCTGGCTGCGGCGGGCAAGGGGATCCTCGGCACGGCGGAGGTGCAGCGGCTGTACAGACCGCGCAGCGCCTCGCTCGACGCGGTGCACTGGACGGTGGCCGACACCGCCCTGATCGACGAGGCCCGCACCTTGCTCGGCCCGCGCCGCGGCGGGAGGACCAATCGCGCCCGCGCCCAGAGGAACGAGGAGGCCGCGTCGCAGGACGTCGCGTTCTGGCCCCAGGGTCTGGCGGCCTCGCCGGCCCCGGTGACGAGCCCGGTGAGCGGCTCTGACGACGAAGTCCGCTCCTTCGGCCACATCGTGGTCGACGAGGTGCAGGATCTTTCCCCGATGCAGCTGCGCATGCTGGCGCGCCGCTCCCTCTCGGGCTCCATGACGGTCGTGGGCGACATTGCGCAGGCGACCGGACCGTGGGCCCCGCAGGAGTGGGACGACGTCACGCGCCATCTCAGCCCGCAACGCCCGCCCCGGCTGGTGGAGCTGACCGTGAGCTACCGCACCCCGTCGGAGGTCGTGGCGCTGGCCTCGCGGGTCCTTGCCGTGGCGGCGCCGTCCATCGCCCCACCGCGCCCGGTCCGCCAGGCGGGCTCCACGCCACGGATCGTCCCGACCAGCCGGGTCGGGTTGGCCGCCATGGTGGCTGATGTCGCACGCGAGGAGATGGCTGTGGCGATCCCGGGGCGGGTGGCCGTGCTGGGGCCCGCCGTCATGCTCCCCGAGCTGGCGCGCGCACTGGCCGACGCGGGCCTCGACCCCGTCGACCCGCGCGACCCGGCGGGCGACGGCCTGGCCGCTGGGCTGGTCGTGCTGCCGGCCGACGAGACGAACGGCCTCGAGTTCGACTCGGTGATCGTGGTGGAGCCGTCGCTGGTCGCCGCGGTGGGCGACGAGCCGGCCGGCGAGGGCCCGCCGGTCACAACGACACGGGGGCTGCGGACCCTCTACGTCGCCCTCACGAGACCGACGAAGCGGCTGGCGGTCGTGCACGCCGACCCGCTCCCGGTCGAACTGCGCTGACCTGGGGGTTCTGCCGCGCCACGAGGAGCGCGACGCCGCGACCTGTTAGTTGGCGCATCGAGCACCCCGTCGACTAGAAATTGCCCTGTGACCCAGGCTGTCTCGGCGGAGATCCCCGTGCCACAGGGAAAGATCGTCCACGACCGGCCTCCGATGCTGGCCATCGGCGTCATGATCTGGCTCGGCTCCGAGCTCATGTTCTTCAGCGGGCTCTTCGCGGCGTTCTTCACCATCCGTGCCAACACCGTCGGACCGTGGCCTCCCGCCGGCACCTCGCTCGACACCCTGCGGGCGGGCGTCTTCACCCTCGTGCTCGTGTCGTCGAGCTTCACCATGCAGCGCGCCGTCTACCAGTCTGAGTGGCGCCGGCGGAAGTCGGCCCGCATCTGGATCGTGTGCACGATCATCCTCGGGGTGGCCTTCTTGGGGAACCAGGCCTACGAGTGGCTGTTCAGCCCCACCCGCTGGTACACGAACTCGTACGGGTCGCTCTTCTACATCATGTCGGGCCTCCACGGCCTCCACGTCTTCATCGGCCTGGTCGCCATGGTCTTCCTGCTGGGTCGCATGCGCGGCGACATCGGGGGCGACCCCGGTGAGCTCTCGGCGATTCAGGGGGTCTCGTACTACTGGCACTTCGTCGACATCGTCTGGGTCGGGCTCTACAGTTGCCTGTTCCTCCTCAAGTAGGCATGCGAGGCGTGCGCACACCACTCAGGGGGAGATTCCTTACCCAGCTCCTGTTGCCGGCCGGCCTCCTGGTCGTCGCCGTCATGGCCTCGTTCGCGATGTTCATCCCCGGAGCGGACGCCGGCGCCAGTGGGCACGCGGACGCCGCTCAGGTGCCATCGATCCCGAACAAGCACGTGACCACGCGGGCGTGCGGCACGCTCAACATCAAGGGCGTCACCGGGACGACGCGCAACGCCGGCAACCCGTTCAACAGCAGCAACCGCTTCTGTCTGAACGGCCATCTCGTCTCCTACGGCAGCCGCTACATCACGTACGCCAACCCACCGCAGTCGCTCATCTCGGCCGGGCAACTGCTGTTCGCTCAGACGTGCTCGAGCTGCCACGGCAACGACGCCAACGGCGTCAATCCCGACGGAACAGCCACCATCGGCCCGAACCTGCAGGGGGTCGGCGCGGCCACGGTCGACTTCTGGGTGAGCACGGGCCGCATGCCGGCCGCCGACGTGAAGGCGGTCGAGGCGGAGCGCCGCGCGACCCGGCTGACGCCGCTGCAGGCGCTCGAGCTGGCCGCCTGGGTCAACTCGCTCGACCCGGCGGTCCCCGCCGTGCCGTACCCGCACCTGGCGACCGCCGACCAGTCGGCGGGGTCCGACCTCTTCTCCCTCAACTGCGCCGCCTGCCACACCATCACGGGCGCGGGTGACGCCCTCGCCTTCGGCACCAACGCCCCCTCGCTGCAGAACCGCTCCGTGACGGCCCAGCAGGTCGTCGAGGCGATGCGGACGGGCCCGGCCAACATGCCCCGTTTCTCGGGCAACCTGACCGACCGGCAGGTGGCCGACATCGTCTCGTACGTGACCGGGCGGCTGCAGCACCCGGACAACCCCGGCGGCGTCGGGCTCGGCGGTGTCGGGCCGGTGGCCGAGGGCTTCGTCGCCCTGCTGATCGGTGTGGGCGGCCTCGTCCTCGTCTGCTTCTGGATTGGAGAACGCTCGTGAGCGACGAGGAGCGCCAGCCCTCCCGTACCCGGGTGCCCATGCCCGTCGCGGCACTGAGCGACCCCCACATGGGCGACGCCGCGAAGCACCCGGCGCGGGTCGAGAAGATCATCGCAGTCATCTTCCTGCTCGCCATCGTGTTCTTGGCCTTGTTCGGTGCCGCCTACTGGCAGAACTGGAGGCCGTGGGAGCTCGGCGGCACCATCGGCGTCGGCCTCTTCCTCCTCGGCTTCGGACTCACGGCCTGGGGCAAGTACCTGATGCCGCAGGGTCCCTTCGTCGAGGAGCGGCATACGCTGGCCTCCACCCCGGAAGAGCGGGACTCCATGGCGGCCGCCCTCGTCGAGCGCTCCGCCGTCGTCGTCAAACGCCGCAAGATGCTGGGTGGCCTCTTCGCCCTCGGCGCCGGCATCTTCGGCATCGTCGCCGTCTTCCCGCTCCTGCGCTCCCTCGGCCCGCTGCCCGGGGACTCCCTCGAGGTGACCGACTGGCGCAAGGGCACGATCCTGGTCGACTCCAGCGGCCGGCCGATCCGCAAGGACACCCTGGTCGTCGGCGGCATCATGACCGTCTACCCGCAGCAGACCGTCAACGCACGGACCGGGTTCATCACCGACAACGGGCAGGCCGTGGACCAGACGGTGCTGATCAGGCTGTCCGACGAGCCGTTCACCACCGTGCCGGGGCGCGAGGACTGGACCCCCGACGGGTACGTCGCCTACTCCAAGGTGTGCACCCACCTCGGCTGCCCCGTCGGCCTCTACGAGCAGGAGCTCGAGCTGCTCGTGTGCCCGTGTCACCAGTCGATGTTCAACGTCCGCGACGGCGCGGTGCCCCAGTTCGGGCCGGCCCCGCGTCCCCTGCCCCAGATGCACCTGGGCTACAACGACCAGGGCTACCTCATCGCCATGGCGCCCTACGATCAGCCCGTCGGGCCTGGTTTCTGGGAGCGGACCACATGAGCGCCACCGCGGCCAAGACGAAGCGCAGCACCAAGGCCGCCATGGGCCCCTTCGGCCAAGTGGGCAAGGTCGTCGACGAGCTCGACGACCGGCTCGGGCTGGCCAAGGGCGGCCGCGTCTTCCTCGACAAGATCTTCCCGGACCATTGGTCCTTCATGCTGGGCGAGATCTCGCTCTACTCGTTCATCGTCCTGCTGGCCACCGGGATCTTCCTGTCGCTCTACTTCGTGCCCTCGACCCAGCAGGTCATCTACCCCATCCATGGGACCTACCCACCGCTTCGGGGCCAGTGGGTCTCGGAGGCCTACAAGTCCACGGTGGACATTTCCTTCAACGTGCGAGGCGGGCTGCTCGTCCGCCAGATGCACCACTGGGGGGCCGACATCTTCACCGGCTCCATCATCGTGCACATGGCCCGCATCTTCTTCACCGGCGCGTTCCGCAAGCCGCGCGAGCTGAACTGGATCATCGGCGTCACCATGCTGATCCTGGCCATCCTCGAGGGCTTCATCGGCTACTCGCTGCCGGACGACCTGATCTCGGGCACCGGGCTGCGCATCGGCTACTCCATCGCCGAGTCGATCCCGATCGTCGGCAGCTACCTGGTCTCGTTCCTCTGGGGTGGGCAGTTCCCCGGTACGGGCATCATCATCCCCCGGTTCTTCATCATCCACGTGTTGATCATCCCGCTCGTCCTGTTGGGGCTCGTCTCCGTCCACCTGGGCCTGCTGGTCCCAAGACCACCGGGTTCCTCTTCATGGTGACGGCGGCGACGGCACTGCTCGGGGCCTTCGTCCAGATCAACCCCATCTGGCAATTCGGGTCCTACAACGCGTCGAAGATCTCCTACGCCGTGCAGCCCGACTGGTACATGGGCTGGCTCGACGGCGCCCTGCGCATCATGCCGTCATGGGAGTTCGCCGCCTTCGGGCACACCATCCCCTTCGAGGTCTTCCTGCCCTCCGTGGTGTTCCCGGGCCTCATCTTCACCATCGCCCTCATGTGGCCCGCGCTCGAGCGCAAGTTGACAGGGGACGACGAGTTGCACAACCTGCTCGACCGGCCTCGGGACAGACCCAAGCGCACGGCTGCCGGCGCGGCCATGTTCGCCCTCCTGTTCACGCTCTTCGGGGCGAGCTCGACCGACGTCCTGGCCAACTTCTTCCACATCTCGCTCAACGAGGTGCTGTGGTTCTTCCGCATCGCCGTCATCGTGATCCCGATCGTCGCCGGACTGGTCACCTACCAGCTGTGCCGGGAGATGCAGGGCGTGCACGGCATCGGGAAGCGCAAGCGGCCCGTCATCGTGCAGCGCTCCGCCCAGGGCGAGTACACCACCGTGCCGGCGGCGCCCCGCCCCGACGACATGCACACCGAGCTCGATCCCGAGCCGGTGCCGGTGCGCATCGACATCGAGCCCCTGAGCAACGGCGGCACCCGTGAGCCGGAGAGCTCGCCCACGGGTGTGCGCCAGGTCACACGCTGACCGAGCGGTCGGTCCGGGTCACCGCCCGCGACCTGTGGGTCGCACTCGAAACCGTCCACGCCGTCACCTACTTCGCCCCCGGGTGCCGCACCGCGCTGCGTGAGGCGGGCCTACGGGGCTTCTGGTCGGGCTACTTCGCGGCCCGGGCCGCCCCGCTCGGGCGTGTCGGCCCCGGCCCGGTGGTCGCCGCGTTCTACAACTTCCACCCGGGCATGGTCGCCAGGGCCGTCCCGGGGTGCTGGGACGTCGTGTCGCCCGAGACGCTGTGCCGGGTGCGCGCGATCGCGGCTGCGGAGTCGCTCAACGAGGTCTGCGGGGTCGAGGCCCGGTCCGGTCTCGTGGCCTCCCTGCCCCTTCTGCGCCACGCCGCCGAGGGCTGCGGCGGGGCGGGGCGGGTCATGGCCGGCGCCAACCGGTCCCTGTGGCCCGTCATCGCACCCGCCCTGGGCACGGCCGGGTTGGGTGAGGCGTGGCAGGCCTGCACGACGCTGCGCGAGCACCGCGGCGACGGGCACACCGCCGCGCTCCTCGTCCACGGCGTGGGCGGCATGGACGCCCATCTGCTGGCGGTGGGCACGAAGGCGATCCCTGCCGAGGTGCTGCGGGACAACCGCGGCTGGAGCGAGGTGGAGTGGGAGGCCGGCACGGAGGGGCTCGTGGCCCGCGGCCTGCTGCACGCGGACGGGCGCGCGACGGACGCCGGGCGCACCGTGCACGGCGAGGTCGAGGATCTCACCGATCGCCTCGCCGAGCCCGCCTACGCCGCGCTGAGCGACGGTGCGCTCAGTGATCTCCACGGCGCCCTGTCGGCCTGTGCCGCCGACGTCGCGGCGTCCGGGCTGATGCCCTTCCCCAACCCGATGGGGCTGCCCCGGGCGCGGGCACGAGAGCGCTAGGCGAGCTTGGGCGGGGGCCAGCCCGCCACAAGACCGAGCTCCTTGCACAGCGCGCGCGACGACACCATCTGCCCCGCGTAGCGTCCCGCAGCGAGGTCGTCGCCCAGCCAGGCGGCCACCTCGCCGGCCACCTCGGGCGGTGCGGGCACGTGGCCTGCTCCCACGAGGACCTTGTCCATGCCCGACGCCCGCATGGACTCGGTGAGGGTCAGGCCGGGCGCGATGGAGAAGGCCCAGATGCCCTGCGCCGCGAACTCCACGTGGCACATGTCGGTGACGCGGTGGAACGCCGCCTTGGCGGCCGCGTAGGCGACGCCCCACCCGCCGGCACCCGCCGGTGCCGGCGGCGTCGTGAAGGCGGCCTCGGAGAGCATGTTGACCAGGCGCCCCTGGCCGCGCTCGAGCATCTGGGGCAGTAGGAGCTGGGTCAGGAGGAGCGGGTGGAGGTAGTCGCCGACCAGGCAGCGCTCGGCCAGCTCCAGGGGCAGGTCGAGGATCCGGTCCATCGTGCCGGGCCCCTGGTAGATGGCGTTGTTGACCAGCACGTCGACCCGGCCGAGCTCCTCCAGCGCCACCGCGGCCACCCGCTCGACCGACGAGCGGTCCATGAGGTCCATGGGCACCGCCAGGCAGGCCCGGCCCAGCCCCTCGATCTCCGCCGCGGTGGAGTCCAGGCTCCCGGCGATGGGCAGCGGGTCGTCGCGCACCAGCGTGCTCGACGGGTGAGCGCGGCCGTCGCCCTCGTGCACGGTGCGGGCCGTGATGACCACGTCGAAGCCGCGCCGGGCCAGGGCGACCGCGGCGCGGCGCCCGATGCCGCGGCTGGCGCCGGTGACGAGTGCGACCCTCGCCGCGTCGGCCGCCACCTACATCATCCCGGCGATCTGGTGCCCACCGTCGACGTGGAGCACCTGCCCGTTCACGTAGGCCGCGGCGTCGCTGCAGAGGAACACGACGACCCGGGCGATGTCGTCGGGGGTCCCGAGGCGGCGGGTCGGGTTGGCCTCGGCCAGCCGGCCCTGGACGTCGGCGGGCACGTTGGCCTCCGCCGTGGCGGTGAGGATGAAGCCGGGGGCGATGGCGTTGGCCCGGATGCCGTCGCGCCCGTAGCGGACCGCCAAGTGGCGGGTCAGCTGGTTCAGGGCCGCCTTCGACACCCCGTAGGCCACCCTGGTCGACTCGCCGATGGCGCTCGTCCCCGACGAGATGGTGACGATGGACCCTCCCCCACGCGCCGTCATGGCGGGGATGGCGGCACGCGCCAGGAGCAATGCACCGCGCGTCGTGGTCTCGATCACCCGGTCCCACACACCGAGGTCGACGCCCACGGCGTCGGTATCGAGGCGGGGATGGCTCCATGCCGCGTTGTGGTCGATGCAGTCGACGCCCCCGAACTCGGCCGCGGCCCGCTCGACGAACGCGGCGACCGATGCCTCGCTGCGCACGTCGCAGCGCAGGCCGATGGCCCGCCCGCCCGCGGTGGTGACCTCATTGGCCACCGATTCCGCCCCCTCGGATGTCACGTCACCGACCACCACCGAGGCGCCCTCCTCGCCCAGCCGGAGGGCCGTGGCGCGGCCGATGTCGGAAGCCCCGCCGCTGAGCAGCACCACCTTGCCGTCGAGCTGCCCCACCTCAGTCCTTCCCGCCGGCGGCGTGCTCGGATGTCATGGCGTCATCGTAGGGCGGCGCCGTCCCGGCGCACCCTCTCGACCGCCGCCCGCTCACCCGACCCTCTGGCAACGACGGGACTCCCACCAGGGATAGGGATTCCGCCCGTCCGGAGGGTCGCCCGAATGGGACGGGAGGCGGGCGGCATGGCACCATCGGGACGTGCGAGTCCATCGCAGCTTCGCGTTCGTCGACGTGTCGGGGTTCACGGCGCTGACGGAGCTCGAGGGGGACGAACGCGCCGTCGACGTGCTGACGGTTCCGTGTGCTGCTGCGTGACATCTGCGCGCGCCGTGGCGTCCGGATCGCCAAGTGGCTGGACGACGGCGTCATGCTGGTGTGCGTCGACACGCGCCCGCTGCTCAAGACCGTCCTGGAGCTGCACTACGTCGTCGGCGTGGTCTCGGGGCCTGTCGAGACCGTCTTCATCCGCTCGGGAGTGAACGCGGGCGAGGTGATCCTGATGGAAGGCGACGACTACATCGGGCACTGCGTGAACGTGGCGTGCGACCGTGTGACCTGGCTCCCGCGGGTGAGGCACTGGCCGCGCCCTCGGTGATGGAGCACCTGCCAGCTGGGGGCTTGCCGTGTCCGAGACCCACATCTCGCTGCGCGGCGTCGAGAGGCCGGTGGCGGCGTCGAGCATCCGCATGGCCCACGGCGGCACCGACGGCTCCCTCGACCCCATCTGCGGCCTGCCCCTGACGCAGGACACGGCCGAGGAGATCGCCCACGACGTCCGGGGCTCGGTCGTGCTGTTCTGCTCGCCGGGCTGCGTCGACACCGGGCGCCGCCGGCCGCGCCCCGGGCCGGCCTGAGGAGCGGCTCCAAGGGCCCCCCTCTTCTCCAATTGCTCTCAATCCGGGTTTCAATCCTGCCGATACCGGGAGTGCGAAAGAGGGGAGAGGCCGGAGACCCGGTATGCGCCAACCTCCAGCACACGACACGTCGACCAACCTGGCCAGCTTCTGGCGCAGCTACGTCCATATCGGCGTCCTGACCTACAGCATGGGGGCGTTCGCCGTCGTCGTCTACGCGCTGGCCACGCCCGGCCCGCACCGACCGGCACTCGTCGTCCTCGGAAGCCTCAGCCTGGCCGCCTCCGTCGGGCCCTTCCGGTGGCTGGGGCTGCGGCTCGTGGCGACCCGGTGGTCGAAGGTGTTCTTCACCTCGTGGGCCGCGTCCACGTTCGTGTTGATCGCGGTCAGCGCCGTCCTCGACGGCGGTGTCCGCAGCCCGATCTCGTATTTCCTCGTCCTCCCGATGCTCTTCGCCGGACTGGCCTACTCCGCGGGGACGGTGTCGCTCCTCGGCGCGTTCGGCATGGTGACAGCCCTCGTGGTCGGCATCCTGACGCCGGACCGCAGCTGGTCCGCCACGGCATTCCTCGCCGTGGCGATGGTCATCGCCGGTCTGATCACCGCGGCGGCGGCGCACAACCGCGACCGCCTGATGGCCCATCTCATGGACGCAGCGAACCAGGATGCGCTGACCGGATGCCTCAGCCGCGGGGCGTTCCAGGAGCGACTCGACCACGAATCGAAGCTGGCCCGGCGCCGCCGCACCGGCTTCAGCCTGATTGTGGCGGACCTCGACAACCTCAAGACCCTCAACGACTCCGGCGGCCATCATTCCGGGGACCGCGCCCTGCGGTTGCTGGCCACTGTGCTGTCACAGGCGGCAAGGGGAACCGATGTTGTCGGGCGGCTCGGCGGCGACGAGTTCGCGATGCTGCTCCACGAGACCGACCAGGACGCCGCGCTGGCGGTGGCGACCCGGCTGCGGGACGCCATGCAGGCGGCAACCGGTTCGGATCTGGTGACGGCCAGCCTCGGCGTGAGCACCTGGTTGGGCCCCACCGACCGGCCCGAGGAGCTGCTCCGGCGGGCCGACGAGGCGCTGTATATGGCCAAGCGGGCAGGCCGCAACCGCTGCGCGCAATGGGAGCCCCCGCTGTCGGAGGCCCAGGCTGGTCTCCAGTGGCTCGGTCGGCGCCCGCGCCGCGCCGCGGCGTCGAGAGGGGCCTGAGGGGCCGGGAACGTGCGCGCCGGACCCGGGGTGGTCGGGCGCAGCGCCAGGGTCGAGAACAGGTCCATGGCACACGGTTCGAGTGGATGGGTCTCCGTCACACCGGCCTCCCTGGCGCAGCTCCCCGAGAAGCAGCGGCGGGAGGTCGCACGGCGGCGGGCGCGGCACGAGGAGGAGCAGGGAGTCCTCCTGGCCGTGGTCGAGGTGCGCGTGTTCGAGCATGACGAGCCCGCAGGTGACGTTCCCGCCCGGTGCGGGGCTGCGGCCCGACAGCGAGGCCGCGGCGATCGCCGCTGCGGTGGCGCGGGAGCGCGACCAGCTGGCGGGGTGGCGCTGAGGCGGCGCTACCGTTCGGGCTCGCCGAACCCCGTCCGGACCGAGGCGGTCGTCGCGTCGTCGATCAGCGGGTGGGAGTAGATGTCGAGCAGCGCCAGGGCCATCATGCGATCCCCCTCGGGCTCGAACATGTCCGCACCGAGCGCGCGGGACACGTGCTCGTGGAGCAGCGGGATGCCGACCGCCATGGCGGTGACCAGTGCCGCCCGGATCCCGCGGTCGACGGCGGGCGGATCGGCGCGGGCGTCGTCGGCGCGCGCGAGCCAGAGTTCGGTCATGGTCACCATCTCGTCGAAGATCGGTCCCGCGGTGGCGGACCCGTCGGCCAGGGACCGGGCGACGTAGTGTCCGAACCGCTTCGAGGCCTCCCTGGCGCCGGCGTTGCTGCCGGGGTCGGCGAGGAGCTGCGTGTTGAGACGGCGCAGTGCCTCGAACACGTAGTCGTCACATGCCGCGCGGAGCGCGTCCTTCGACCCGTAGTGATGTCGGAGCAGGCCGGGTGAGACGCCGGCGGTCCGGGCGATCCCCCTGATCGTCGCGCGCTCGTACCCTTCCTCGGCGAAGTGCACGAGGGCCGCCTCGCGGATGCGGGCACGCGCCGTGAGGTCCTCGAAGGCCACGGTCCCCTCCCCGATCGGGCTCCTCACGGAGGCCGGTGGATCCCTGCGGTCCGTGGTCATTCCCCCTGCAGGTCCCGTCTCCTGAACGCCAGTCCTCCGGCGAGCGCGCTCACGAGGCCGATGCCGGTCATGATCCCGTTCGCCTCCCAGTTCGGTGGCACGGCGGGTGCCGAGGCCATGTGGTGGAAGACCGACGTGTCGAGGACCCAGTGGTTGGTGGCGCCGATGCCGCCGACGATGACGAGGAGCAGTGACCAAACGAGCAACCCGTAGACGACCACGGAGGTGGTCCGGGGTCGTGTCCCGAACGCGAGGACGCCGATGCCCAGGATGGTGATCGCCGGCGGGACGACGTTCACACCCGCCTGGAGCAGCGTCGTGAAGCCCACGCCGGCGTGCTGGCTGGCGGCACCCAGCCACGCAAAGACCCCCGCACCGACGCCGCTGACCAGCAGCACGACCGCCGCGACGACGAGCCTTCCGGACAGCCACGACGCACGGGAGACCGGGCGGACCAGCATGTGGTCGAGCCTGCCCCCGGATTCCTCCCCCCGCGCCGCCGTGATCTGGCCGGCGGCGACGAAGGCGACCAGGACCGCCAGCACGAGGAAGCACACGCCCAGCACCGCGTCGGCGCCGGTCCCGGGCGCCCCGAGCTTGGAGAACACCTCCTTGACCGATGACCCCGAGATCGTCGCGCTGGTGGACTTGGCGATGAGCCCGTAGAGCAGCGCGGCGGCGGCGATCGCCACCCACCAGCCGATGACGGTGGCGCGCAGCAGCCGGATCGCCAGGCCCGTGGGCCCGGAGAGCAGCGCGAGGTGGGGCCGGGAGCGCGACCGGTCCGCCAGGATGCTCGCGCCGACGTCACGCGTGCCCGCGAGGTGGACGGCGCCGATGGCGAGCACCGCCGTGAGGGCGATGATCGGCAGCAGGGCCAGCGGCCGGGGGGCGGTGATCGGTTGGAGCTCCTCCACCCAGCCGAGGGGTGAGGTCCAGATCATCCAGTGCAGGCCCACACCGGCGTCGGCGATCATTCGCAGCGCGTAGCTCACCCCGAGGAAGACGGCTGCGTAGGAGGCGGCCTGACGCCGGGTCGCCGCCAGCTGGCTGGTCAGGGCCCCGACGGCCAGGAACATGACCGCGGTCGCCACCATGGCCAGGGCCAGGTAGAGCGACGGCCCGGCCGCGATGTCCACCTTCGACCCCCGCCCGGAGAGGACGGTGATGACCGCGGTGAGCAGCCACAGCGT
>JBEKVF010000034.1:0-11758 GCA_049514295.1 Acidimicrobiales bacterium | reverse complement strand
CGAGCGCGTGCCCGAGCCCATCCTCTTCTTCCCGACGCCCAGGGCGCTCGCCGCGGTGCGCCGGTGTGCCGCCGAGCACGAGGTCGACATGGTCCTGCTCGACCCCGCGCTCCCGCTCGGGCTCCTGGGCCCCCACCTCGACGTCCCCTACGGGGTCATCCTCCACGGCGCCGAGGTCACGGTGCCCGGCCGGCTCCCGGGCACGCGCGCCGCGCTCGGGCGCGTGCTGCGCGGGGCCGGGCTCGTCGTGTCGGCCGGCGGCTACCCGGCCGCGGAGGCGCGCCGCGCCGCGCCGGGCATGACGGCGCCGGTGGTCGAGATCCCGCCCGGCGTGAACGCGGATGCCATCACCCCCCTCAAGGCCGCCGAGCGACGGGCCGCCCGGGCTCGGCTCGGCCTGCCCGTCGCGGGCCCGCTCGTCGTCAGCGTGAGCCGGCTCGTGCCACGCAAGGGCATGGACGTCCTCATTCAGGCCGCCGGACGCCTGGCGTCCTCCTACCCCGACCTGGTGGTGGCCATCGGGGGGGACGGCCGGGAGCTCGGCCGCCTGCGGCGCCTCGCCGCCGAGTGCCCGGCGACCGTGCAGGTGCTGGGCCGGGTGAGCGACGAGGACCGCGCCGCCCTCCTCGGAGCGGCTGACCTCTTCGTGATGGCCTGCCGGAACCGCTGGCTCGGCCTGGAGCAGGAGGGCTTCGGCATCGTGTTCCTCGAGGCGGCGGCGGCGGGAGTGCCCCAGATCGCCGGCGACAGCGGCGGGGCCCCCGAGGCCGTGGTCGACGGGGTGACGGGCCTGGTCGTCGAGTCGCCCGGGGACCCCGGGGCGGTGGCCGAGGCCCTGCGCAGCTTGCTGGCGGACCCGAGCCGCCGGCGCCGGATGGGCCGGGCGGCCCGTTCCAGGGTGCAGGAATCCTTCGACAACGACGTTCTCGCTTCTAGGCTGGCCGAGGCCCTGGCCGGAGTGGCAATCTGACTCACGCCGGCGGGCAGCACAGGACAGGAAGGAAGCACTGACCGTGGCTGACACAGCTACAGAGCACATCTCGGTCGCGGCACCCCCCGAGCGGTGCTTCGAGGTCGCGGCCGATCTCGAGCGGTACCCCGAGTGGGCTGCCGACATCAAGGAGATAGAGGTCAAGGAGCGCGACGACCTGGGCCGCCCGCTGCTGGTCACCTTCCGGGCCGCCGCCTTCGGGCGCAGCACGAGCTACACGCTGGCCTACGACTACTCCGAGGCGCCGCACGTCCTGGCCTGGAAGCTGACCGAGGGTGACATCACCACCAAGCTCGACGGCAGCTACGTCTTCGACCCCGCCGACGGCGGTGGCACCGACGTCACCTACCACCTCGAGGCGGAGCTGCGCGTGCCCATCCCCGGTTTCATCAAGATGCGGGCCACGAGCCGCATCATGGCGACGGCCATGCGAGAGCTGAAGGCGCGGGTCGAGTCCACCTCGTGAGCCCTGACGGGGGCTCGCCGGCGGATGCCGGCGTGACCTACGGCGTCGACATCGGCGGGACCAAGGTCCTCGGCGTCGCCCTCGGCCCGGACCACGACATCGTGGCCGAGGGCCGGGTCCCCACGCCGCGGGGTAAGCGTGAGATCGTCGGCAGCCACGTGGCCGAGGCCGTGGCCCAGGTGGTGGTCGAGCTGGACCGCGCGCTCGGCACCGCGGGTGCGACGCCGGTCGGCGTCGGCGCGCCCGGCATGGTCGACCGGCAGGGGCGCCTGTGCTTCGCGCCCAACCTGCCTCAGGCCCACGGGGTGGACTGGACCGGGCTGATCGGCGACCGCCTGCCGGGGCGTGCCGTCCTCATTGAGAACGACGCCAACTTCTCGGTGCTGGCCGAGCACCGCCTTGGTGCCGCCCGCGGCTACCGCAACGTCGTGATGGTGACGCTGGGCACGGGCATCGGGGGCGGCATCGTGGTGGACGGGCGCGTGCAGGTCGGGTCGGCGGGCTTCGCCGGGGAGATCGGCCACATGGTGGTGGACCCGGCCGGGCCCGCCTGCCCCTGTGGCCGCCGCGGCTGCTGGGAGCGCTTCGCCTCGGGCGCCGGGCTTGGCGTCTTCGCCCGCGAGGCGGCGCTGGCGGGGAACCTGGGTGAGGTGGTGCGCATGGCCGGCGGCGACCCCGAGAGCGTCCGGGGCGAGGACGTCTCGGCCGCCGCCGCCGGAGGCGACCCGGCCGCGCGCCGGGTCATTGAGCAGGTCGGGTGGTGGATCGGCTTCGGCCTGGCCAACCTGGCCTGCGTGCTCGATCCGGAGTGCTTCGTGCTGGGCGGCGGGGTGGTGCAGGCCGGCGACCTCCTCGTCGACGCGGCCCGCGCCACCTTCACCGAGCTCGTCGAGGGGGGCGACCGCCGCCCGGGGGTGGTGATCGTGCCGGCCGCCTTCGGGGAGCGCGCCGGCGCGGTGGGCGCCGCCTTCGCGGCGCGCCAGGGTGGGTTGTGGTGATGCGGACCGGCGTCGTCCTGCCGACGTTCCGCGACACGCCCGACGAGGCGTTCGATGCCGCTGCCGCGGCGGTCGCCGCCGGCGTCGACGGCCTGTTCTGCTACGACCACATCTGGCCCCTCGGTCAGCCGGAGCGTCCCGCCCTGGCACCCTTCCCGGTCCTGGGCGCGTTGGCCACGCGCCTCGGCCCGCCGCGAGGCGCGGGGGAGGGCCCGTTCCTCGGCACGCTCGTGGCCCGGGTCGGCCTGGTGCCCAACGCGGTGCTGGCCGCGCAGTTCGTGGCCCTGGAGCGGCTCGCACCGGGGCGGGTGATCGCGGGGCTCGGCACCGGCGACCGGTTGAGCGAGCAGGAGAACCGCGCCTACGGCATCCCCTTCACGTCCGCGGCCGACCGGCGCGCCGAGCTGGTGGATCTCGCGCGCGACCTGGTGGGCGCCGGGCTCGCCGTCTGGGTGGCCGGCGGGCCCTCCGGGCGCACCGAGGAAGCCCGGGCCGCGGGCGCGGCCCTCAACGTGTGGGATGCCGAGCCGGCGCTGGTGACGGAGCGTTCTGGCGGCCCCGACGCGCTGGAGGTGACGTGGGCCGGCCCGCCACCCAAGGCGTCGCCGACCGTGGCGGACACGCTGCAACAGCTGCACCGGGCGGGCGCCAGCTGGGCCGTGTTCGGATGGCCGGTCGACGTCGAGGAGCTGGTGGCCGCCGCGCGCGCCGCAGACGCGGGCCCATCGTCGGGAGGGGCGGGAACCGGGCCGTAGACTTTCGTGATGGAGTTCCGCCGGATCAACGGGCTGCCGCCCTACGTCTTCGCCACCATCAACGACCTCAAGGCGGCATCGCGGCGAGCCGGCCACGACGTCATCGACCTCGGCTTCGGGAACCCCGACCTGCCCTCGCCCGACGTGGCGGTGGGCAAGCTCGCCGAGGCCGCCTACAACCCGCGCAACCACCGGTACTCCGCGTCCCGGGGCATCCCGAAGCTCCGCAGCGCCATCACCGACCTCTACCTGCGCAAGTTCGGGGTCGAGCTCGACCCCGAGACCGAGGTGGTGACGACCATCGGCGCCAAGGAGGGGTTCTCGCACCTGATGTGGGTGCTGGTCGCTCCGGGGGACACCGCGCTGGTGCCCTCGCCCTCGTACCCGATCCACATTTGGGGGCCGCTGTTCGCCGGCGCGGACGTGCGGCAGGTCCCCCTGGCGGGCCCCGCCGCCCCCAGCGAGGCAGAGGGTGCGCCGGACCCGGGCGACGCCTTCTTCGACGGGCTGATGAGCGCCTGGGAGGAGTCGTGGCCCAAGCCACGGGTCATCGTGCTCTCGTTCCCGCACAACCCGACGACCGCGTGCGTCGATCTCTCCTTCATGGAGCGCCTGGTGGCCTTCGCCCGCGAGCACGAGGTGGTGCTGGTGCACGACTTCGCCTACGCGGACCTCGGCTTCGACGGGTACGAGCCGCCCTCCATCCTCCAGGTCCCCGGCGCGATCGACGTCGCGGTCGAGATCTACACCATGACCAAGTCGTTCTCCTGGGCGGGGTGGCGGGTGGGGTTCGTCGTCGGCAACCGCGAGATCG
The DNA here is from genome assembly GCA_049514295.1 of Acidimicrobiales bacterium. GTDB lineage: Bacteria > Actinomycetota > Acidimicrobiia > Acidimicrobiales > RAAP-2 > Bog-473. The sequence continues at coordinate 7,734 of JBEKVF010000034.1, read as the reverse complement.
TCCAGGCGCTGACCAAGCTCAAGACGTACCTCGACTACGGGACGTTCCAGCCCATTCAGATCGCCGCCATCGTGGCCATGAACGAGGCGCCGGACTACCCCAAGGAGATCAACGCGATCTACCGGTCGCGCCGCGACACCCTGTGCGACGGGCTCAACCGCATCGGGTGGCACCTGGTGCCGCCCAAGGGGACCATGTTCGTGTGGGCCCCGATCCCGGAGCCCTACCGTGAAATGGGCTCGCTCGAGTTCTCGAAGTACCTGGTCAACGAGGCGGATGTCGCCACGTCGCCCGGTGTCGGGTTCGGCCCCGGCGGTGACGGCCACATCCGCTTCGCTCTCATCGAGAACGAGCAGCGCATCGGCCAGGCCGTGCGCCACCTGCGCGGCGCGCTCACCAAGCTGGGGTAGCCGCCCTCAGGGGAGGCCGGCCCCCGGCACCGTCGTCCGCACCTTCTCCAGCGCGCCGTTGCGGGCCGCCCGCGCCACGGCGGCATTGCTGTCTGCCGCGGTGACCATGTAGAGGGTGCGCCGGTCGTCGTCCCCCAGCATGCAGGCGTAGCAATTCATGGAGGTGACGACGCGCTCTTGCACCTCCCCGCCCTCGGCCACGCGGACGCACTCGTGTGCGAGGGCATTGGACACCCAGACGGAGCCGTCCGCGCACAGGCAGATGCCGTCAGGCGCGATGCCCTCCAGCGCCGCCCACTCGCGCCGGTTCGTCAGCGTGCCGTCCGCCTCACGGTCGAACGCGGTCAACTTGCCGCCGAAGCTCTCGGCGATGATGAGGGTGCCGCCGTCCTCGGTGATGACCGTGCCGTTGGGGAAGGCAATGTCCGCCGCGGCCTCGGAGCTGGTGCCGTCCGGGTCCACCCGCACGAGGGAGGTCGATGCGATGGCGCTCGCTTGCACCGAGCCGTCGTTCAGGCCGTCGAGGTCGAACCCGAAGTTGCCCGCGTATGCCTGCCCGTTGGCGGCCACCACCATGTCGTTGGCGTGCCAGGTGGCCCACGGCGTGAGGTCGCCGTGGCGCACGAGGGTCCCGTCCTCCTCGCGGCGCAGGATGGCGCGGCCGAGCCGGGAGTTGATGAGCAGCCGGCCGTCGGGGAGCCAGCCCAGGCCCGCCGGCTCGCCGTCGAAGGGCACCTCGACGCGGCGTTCCCCGTCGGGCGACACCGAGAACACGGCATGGTCGAAGAAGTCCGAGTACCACAGCCGGCCGTCGTGCCAGCGCGGGCACTCCCCGAAGAACAGACCGGACAGGAACGGCTCTGCAGTCAGCGTGTCCCTCACGGCGTTCCTCCCCAGGGTTCGGGTGATCCGGCCCGCAGTTCAGCACAGCCCGGACTCCGGTGCGCCGGCGGCTGCCGAGGGCTACCTTGGGCCTGTGACGTACTGGGTGCTCAAGGCGGTGTTGACCCCGATCTTCTTCGTGCTCTACCGCGTGAAGGTAGAGGGCAGGGAGCACATCCCCAAGCACGGCCCCGCGGTGCTGGCCGCCAACCACCAGTCGTTCTGTGACTCGTTCTTCATCCCCCTGGTGGTGCGGCGCAAGGTGACGTTCCTCGCCAAGGCGGAGTACTTCGAGTCGTGGAAGACGGCCTGGTTCTTCCGGGCCGCCGGCCAGATCCCGATCCGGCGGACCGGGGGGAGCGTCTCGGAGCGGGCGCTCGAGACCGCCCGCAACGACGTGCTGGGGAAGGGGCGGATCCTGGGCCTCTACCCCGAGGGCACCCGGAGCCTCGACCATTTCGTGCACAAGGGGCGGACCGGGGTGACGAGGCTGTCGCGTGAGTGCGGGGTGCCCGTGATCCCCGTGGGTGTGGTCGGGACGACCGACGTGCAGCCGGTCAACTCCAAGTGGATGCGGCCCTTCAAGACGGTCATCATCCGCTTCGGGGCGCCCATGCAGATGGACCCGCCCGAGAACCCCGACGACCCGCTCGAGAACCACGACCACACCGAGTGCCGTGCCTTCACCGACCGGCTGATGCACGAGATCGCCCGGCTCTCCGAGCGCGAGTACGTCGACGAGTACGTGCCCGCACGCACGAGAGCGGCCGCCGCCTGAGCCGAATCCGCAGCCCAGGGGATTCGTAAACAATCTGAAACAATCAGTTCACATTGACCGCCTAACGTTGGTTGCATGCCTGGCTATGTGGTGAGGATCGCACTGCCCGACCGGCCCGGCGCCCTCGGCCTGGTGGCCAGCCGGATCGGGGCCGTCGGGGGGGACATCGTGGCCATCAACATCTTGGAGCGCGACGGCGGGCAGGCGGTCGACGAGTTCATCGTCGAGATCGGCGGGCACCACCTCATCGAGCTCCTCCAGAGCGAGATCCACGAGGTGGACGGCGCCTCGGTCCTGGAGATCCGGGCGGCGGACTCTACGACGCCGGCGGGCTGACGACGTAGGCGCACACGTGCGCCCCGTCCATGATGTGCGCCACCCGGTGCACCGTGGCCCCAGGGAGCGCATCACGGATGAACGCCAGCTCGCTCGTGCAGGCCTGTGAGAACCCGTGGGCGACGGTGAGGATGGCGCAGTTGTGCTCGGTGATCCGCCAGCTTCCGTCTGCGAGCCGCTCCGCCTCCGCCAGGTAGCCGTCCTCGTCGAGGATCGCGGTGAGCGCGGCAACCTGTTCGTCGAAGGGCAGATCGGCCGTGCGGGGCAGCGCGCCGGCGACGCGCCGGCGACGGCGTTGCTCGAAGAGCTCGTCGACCTGGGCCGCGTCCGGGCCGCCCAGGTACCCGAGCAGCTCGGTGGTGAGGTCGCCGTAGCGCTTGGGGTAGAGAGACTCGGCCGCCGACGTCAGCTCGTACACGTGGCGGGGGCGGCCCCGGCCCGCACCGTCAGGCACCTCGTCGTGGTGCGCCAGGAGCCCGTCCTCCTCCAGGTGGGCCAGCTGCAGCCGTATGGCGGCGGGGGTGAGGGAGAGGGCGCCGGCCACGGCGGACGCATCGAGCGGCCCCTCGCGCTTCAGCAGGTTGAGGATGGCCCGCCTCGTGGTGGGCAGCTGCTGCAGTGGCGACTCCGACGTCGCGCCTCCGGCCGTCAGCGCGCCCTCCGTCACGGCAGTATCAGGTGGACGTCGCCGAACTCGTGCCAGAGGTAGCCCTCGTCCAGCGCGGCGGCGTACGACGCCTCGAGCAGCGGCCGCCCCGCGATCGCCTCGAGCATGGCGAGGTGTGAGGCCTCGGGCTCGTGCCAGCCGGTGAGGAACCCGTCGATGGAGCGGGCGGGCCGCTCGGGCGACACGACCGTCTCGGTCCATCCCTCGCTCGGGTGCACGTGCCCATGTTCGTCGACCACGGACTCGAGCGCGCGCACCACCGTCGTGCCCACGGCGATGACACGGCCGCCGGAGCGGCGGGTGTCATTGATGTGATGGGCGGTGGCCAGGGACACCCTGAAGTACTCGGCGTAGGGAGGCTCGCTCGCTTCCAGCGAGGCGACGCCGGTGTGCAGCAGCAGCGGGGCCACACCCACGCCCTTGGCGACCAGGCGCGTCAGGACCTCGGGCGTGAAGGGGCGCCCCGCGCTCGGCATCTGGGCCGACCCGGGCTCGGTGGAGTAGACGTTCTGGTACGCCGTGATCGGATAGCTGCCGCGGACGTACCCGTAGCGGATGGGGCGCCCGTGACGGGCCAGGAAGCTGTGCAGGCGCCCGGGCGTCTCTATACGGGAGACCCACAGGCGCACGCCGGCCCCACCGGGACCGGGGGAGTAGGCGGCGAGCAGCGCGACGTGCCCGCCGCCGGGGAAGGCGATGGTGTCGCCCGGGGCGGCACCGAGGTGGGCCCGACCGTCGCGGCGGACCTCCACCGTCCAGAGACCGGCGGGCAGCCGGGTGGAGAGGTGCACCTGCACGGCCGATCCGTCCGGCGCGGTGCCGTCCAGCTCGGCGGCCAGCGTCCCCGACGTGTTGATGACCACCAGGTCACCCTCGTCGAGGAAGCGGGGCAGCTCGGAGAAGTGCGAGGGCACGAGCGAGCCGTCCGACTTGGTGGCCACCAGCATGCGGACAGCGTCGCGGGTCATCCCGCGGTACTCGGGGGGCGACGGTGCCTCGAGCTCGGGAGGGAGCGAGAACGAGAGCGGGTGCAGCTCGGGCAGGCGGGCCGCGGCGTCGTGGTCCAGGGCGGGGGCCATGGCGCTCATGCCACTGCCTCCGCGCTGACGAGCTCGGCGGCCCGGTAGCGGCCGCTCGGGCGGTCGCTGGCGATGAGCTCAATGAAGGCGGGCACGACGGCAGCCGGCTCGGGCCGGTCGGAGATGTCCTCGGCGGGGAAGGCAGCCTGGTGCATCACGGTGCGCAGGTCTCCGGGGTCGACGGACCACACGGTCACTGCGGGGAACTCGACGGCCAGCACCGCGCCGAGATGCTCGAGCGCCGCCTTGCCGGCCCCGTAGCCGCCCCACCCCTCGTAGGCCTCCACCGCGGCGTCCGACGTCACGTTGAGCACGCGGGGATGCGCCGCGTCGAGGAGGAGAGGGAGCGCGTCCTGCACGAGGCCGAGGGGGGCGACGACGTTGACCTCAAAGGCCACGCGCAGACCGCTCAGCGGGTAGTCGGCCAGTGACGGCAGTGGCGAGGCGCCGAGCGTCCCGGCGTTGTTGACGACGAGGTCGAGACCGCCGAGCTCGAACGCGGCACCGGTGAGATCGTGGCGATGGTCGGCGTCGGTGATGTCGCCGGACACGGCGACCACACGCGCACCCGGCGTCGCGTGGGCGCGGATCAGGGCGGCCGCTTCGTCGAGCGTCGCCCTGTCGCGCCCGTCGACCACCAGCGACCAGCCGGCTCCCGCCAGCCCCGTCGCCAACGCCTGCCCGAGTCCCCGGGATGCCCCTGTCACGATGGCCACGCTCATGGCTGCCCACCCTTCCGAGCGGCGGGTCCGCTCCTCTAAGGAGAATATAACAAGGATTCCCTTGTTTTATTTCTCCCCAGGTGAGGGGAGATCGGATCAGCTGGTGGTCACGTGACGTTCCAGCTCAGGGCAGGTGCAGCGGGCTCAGGCTCGTCGGGGATCGTTCACCGCCTGGCTGGGCACGCTGACGGTCGAACTGCCGATGAAGTCACCGTCACCGTTGTAACTGGCGGTGATGGGATCGGTGTCCACCGGAAGTGCGGTGGTGGAGAGGGTTGCCTGCCCGTTCGAGACGCTGCTCGTCCCGATGGCGGTCCCGTTGTCGGAGAAGGTGACCGTGCCGGTCTCCCCCGAGCCCGTGGGAGTGCCGGGGCCCTACCCCGGATCGAGGTCGGCCCACCCCATGGACTTGTCGACCGCGCGGCGCCAGCTGGCGTGGGCGGCGTCGGAGAGCTCGGCCGGCAGCTGCGGCTCGAAGACGGCCTCGGCCTCCCACAGCCCAGCCAGCTCGTCGAGCGAGGACCACACCCCCTCGGCCAGGCCGGCGACGGTGGCGGCGCCCAGCGCGGTCGACTCGAGCGAGCGCGGGCGGGCCACCGGCATGCGGCTCTGCTCGGCCTGCAGCTCGAGGAGGAGGTCCATGGCGGCGGCACCCCCGTCCGCCCGCAGCGCGGAGAGTGAATGGGAAGAGGCGGCGGCCATGGCATCGGTCATGTCGCGCACCTGGAACGCCATCGCCTCCACGCAGGCCCGGGCGATCTGGGCCCGGCCGGCACCGCGGGTCAGGCCGGTGATGATGCCGCGCGCCCGGGGATCCCACCACGGGCTGCCGAGGCCGGTGAGGGCCGGCACGAAGGTGACACCGCCGCTGTCGGGGACCGACGCCGCCAGCGGGCCGACCTCGGCGGCCGACGCGATGATGCCGAGCCCGTCGCGCAGCCACTGGATGGCCGCGCCCGAGACGAACGCCGAGCCCTCGAGCGCGTAGGCGACGCGACCGTGCGACGCCGGCGCGTGCTCGCCGAGGTCCCACGCGCAGCTGGCGGTGAGGCCCTCGGGCGCGGGCGGGCGCTCCGGGCCGGCATTGGCGAGCGCGAAGCTGCCCGTGCCGTAGGTGACCTTGACCATGCCGGGGTCGAAGCAGGCCTGCCCGAAGAGCGCGGCCTGCTGGTCGCCGAGCACGCCCGAGACGGGGACCCCGTCGAGGACCGCGGACGCGGGGCCGAGGTCCGCCAGCGCGGCGGCGCCGAAGCGGCCCGCCGACGGGCGCACCTCGGGCAGGGTGTGCGCGGGCACGCCGAAGAGGTCGCACAGCTCGGCGGACCAGGCGAGGGTGGCCGTATCGAGCAGGAGGGTGCGGCTGGCGTTGGAGGGGTCGGTGGCGTAGGTGCCACCGGCAGCCCCGCCGGTGAGGTTCCACAGGATCCAGGTGTCGACCGTGCAGAAGGAGAGGTCCGGGTCGGACGCCGCCAGCGGGAGGTCGCCCTCGCGCAGGAGCCAGGCGGCCTTGGTCGCGCTGAAGTAGGGGTCGAGGACGAGACCGGTCGTGGCGCGCACGAGCGGCAGGTGGCCGGCGTCGGCCAGCTCGGCGCACAGCGGCGCGGTCCGGCGATCCTGCCAGACGATCGCCCGGTGCAGCGGCTGCCCCGTCGAGCGGTCGAACGTCACCAGGGTCTCGCGCTGGTTGGTGATGCCGATGGCCGCGACGGTCTCGCCCGCCTCGGCAAGGCGGCCCCCGACCTCGGCCAGGGTGGCCAGGACGGAGTCCCAGATCTCGGCGGGGTCGTGCTCGACCCAGCCCGGCCGGGGGAAGTGCTGGGTCAGCTCCCGGTAGGCGACGTCGGCCACGCGGGCGTGCTCGTCGACCACGAGGGCGCGGACGCCGGTCGTGCCCGCATCGACGGCGACGACCTTGGCCATGGGGGGCTGACGCTAACCGTTCGCGGGTAATCGGCGTGCTGGGGGAGGGCCGCGGAGGCAGTCCCGCGCAAACCATCGCGAACAGCCCGTGACCTGCATGGACAATGCGCGCCATTGGTTGACAAGGGCGTAACTACAGTGCTGTAATGACACAGCATCTCGTGTCTCGGGGGAGAGCCAGCCACAATATGTTGTGGTGAGGCGACTCAGGGCCTCGCCCGGGCACTGGATACGAGCACGTGACGTGAGACACCTCCACGCTTGTATGAGGGTGGGGTGACGGCGCCGACGAGTAGGCACAGCAAGCAAGCAGCGACCCCCAGCACCCGAGTCAACGAGGAGGACCCCAGCGCCATGGCCATCGCCCCCCAGCGATCCGAGATCGGCATCCGCCGGCACTTCACCACCGAAGGCGTGCACCCCTACGACGAGGTGCGCTGGGAGCGGCGCGACGCCCGCATCACGAACTTCCGGGACGGCACGGTCGCCTTCGAGCAGCTGGGCGTCGAGGTGCCCGAGTCCTGGAGCGTCAACGCCACCAACATCCTGTCGCAGAAGTACTTCCGCGGGACCCTCGGCACCGAGGAGCGCGAGTGGTCGCTGCGCCAGGTGGCCGACCGGGTGGTCGACACGCTGACGGCGTGGGGGATCAAGGACGGCTACTTCGTCGACGACGAGGAGGCCCAGGTCTTCAACCACGAGCTCAAGTACCTCATCATCCACCAGAAGGCGGCCTTCAACTCGCCGGTGTGGTTCAACATCGGCGTCCACGGCGTCCCGCAGCAGGGGAGCGCCTGCCAGCCCTACCACGCTCTGGTCAGCACTCCCGATGGGCTCGTTCCGATCGGCCGTCTCGTCGAGGAGGAGGCGGTCGGGGAGAAGGTGTTCGACGCCCACGGGGTGACGCGAATCGTGGCAGTCAAGCACAACGGTTCAAAGC
>JBEKVF010000033.1:0-12273 GCA_049514295.1 Acidimicrobiales bacterium | reverse complement strand
CCATCGAGATGTACCACGGCCACCCCCGTTCGTTCCTGGAATGGACCTGCACCATACTCAACGAGCGCCGGAATTTCCCGAGAAAATTACTGATCCCGTCTGCGATCCGGAGATCGCATCACCATTCCACGAGGCAACCCTGCTCCCGGTGCCCGATTTCGTCGCTCAGCTCTGCTCGCGCGGGGGCTGCTCGATACCCTCCCGGAGCTTCTGGAGGCTGGAGGACAGCAGCCGCGACACATGCATCTGGCTCACGCCCACCGCCACGGCGATCTCGGACTGGGTGAGCCCGTCGACGAAGCGCATGCGCAGAATCGACTGCTCGCGTGGGGGCAGGGTGGCGAGCGCCGGGCCGAGCAGGGCCCGGTCCTCCACCGAGGCGTAGTTGCCGTCGTGCTCGCCGAGGCGCGCCGAGAGGGGGTCGTCCTCGCTCTCGGAGGCGTCGATCGACGCGGCGCGGTAGCCCTGGCCGGCCTCGATCGCCTCGATGACGGCCTCCTCGCTCGCTCCGGTGACCTCGGCCAACTCGGCCACGGTCGGGTTGCGGCCGAGCTGCTGGACGAGGGTGCCGGTCGCGTGCCCCAGCTCGAGGTAGAGCTCCTGCACGCGCCGGCTGGCGCGCACGGCCCATCCCTTGTCGCGGAAGTGCCGCTTCAGCTCGCCGATGATCGTCCTGGTCGCGAAGGCGGCGAAGTCCACACCGCGCGTGGGGTCGAACCGGTCGACCGACTTGACGAGGGCTACCGATGCCACCTGCACCAGGTCATCCAACGGCTCGCCCCGATGGAGGAACCGCCGGGCGAGCTGGTGGGCCAGCCCGAGGTTCGAGGTGATCAGCTCCTCGCGTTCTGCCGGCGTGAGGGGTGGGCGCTCAGATCCCGTGGCGTCGGACTGCGGCCCGGGATCGTGTTCCCGGCCCACCGTCACTCCGCATGCCCTGCCCGGCGCTTGCGCAGCCACGCGCGCACCGAGCCGTCCTGGCTCTCCCTCCCGTGTTCGTCCACCAGGGCATCGAGGATCTGCTCGCTGAGGAGGGCGATCTCGTCGCCCTCGGGGCCGGGCACATCGGTGGCGGCGGCCCGCTCGAGGGTGCAGACCACCCCGATGGCGTCCCCCATCACCGTGAGCTCCAGGCACAGGTCCCCGTAGCGTTCGTCGCTCCCGTGCAGGGTGAGCAGGCAGAGCTCGCCCACGGCCAGCCGGAGATCCTCGAGCTCCTCGATGTCGAAGCCGGCGCGGGCCGAGATCGCGCTCGTCACGAGCCGCGCCAGCACGATCAGGTCGCCCCGCGCCGGAAACCTCAACTCAATGCGGTCGCCCGTCACCAGCATGTCGGCCGGGTCGGTCATGACGCGCCGGCGGCCTGCAATGAGTCGGCGATGGTGAACACGTTGGTGAGTCCGGTGATCTCGAAGATCTTGACGATCCGCGGGTCCGCCACGACGACGTGCAGGTCGCCGCCCACTTCCCGGCATCGCTTGAGCGCGCCGACGAGCACGCCGAGCGCGGTGGAGTCGAGGAAGGTCACCCCGAGGAGGTCGAGGACGATGGTCGAATCACCCTGGGCGATGACGCGGTGCAGGCACTCGCGAAGCTGCGGGGCGGTGGCGACGTCGATCTCACCGCTGACCGCGATCACCGGGGGCGCCGTGCCCGCCCGCTCCTCTATCTGAAACTCCTGATCCACTCCACCCTCCTGCGTCCCGCAAGATGATCCGGGCTCATCCCGGACGTTGTGCAATGCCGATTGGCCAGTGCGTTCTATAGCCCCTCGGCAGAGAACCTAAACCTCCAGGGTTTCCCCAGCTTCACACAGGGTAGGAAACAACCGCACAACCCCGGTGACGGGCGGGAGTGTGCCGCTGGCGACCGGCAGGAGGAATAGCGTTCCCGACGAGCCCGCGGCCGTGAACGGGGAGAGAGAACCGTGCCCGAACCAGGCGAAGAGGAGATTCAGGCCACGCATCGGGGCCACCGCGCCGATCGCGCCGAGGCCGTGGCGACGCTCATGGCGCTCCTCTGGGTGTCGACCGTGGCGATCGTCTTCGCTGTCTACGGGGGGAACATCTCGCTGGTCGGCTTCCTGGCCATCGCCCCCTTCATCGCCGCTGCGTTCGCCCGGCCCTCGCGCGTCCTGATCGTCGGGCTGCTGGCGGCGTTCTTCGCGCTCGTCATCAGCACCCCGCCCCACAGCTACGGCGAGCTCAACCACACGCTCCGCGTCGTGACCCAGCTGGCCGCGACTGCCGTGGCGATGTGGATCTCCTACCTGCGGGGCCAGCGCAACGTGCAGCTGTGGACGGCCCGCTCGGAGACGAGGAACGAGCGGCGGCGGCGCGTGGCGGCCGAGACGGCACAGCGCATGCAGACGATGGCCAGGGCGCTGACGACGGCAGCGGACCCGGCCCAGGTGGCCGACGCCGTGTTCGCCGCCCTGCGCGACGAGTTGCACGTGAATGCCGCCACGTTTGCTCTCAGCGTCGAGCGAGGCCGCCTCCGGACACTGCGCCGCTTCGGCTACCACCCCGACGAGCCGATCGACGGGGTGCTCACCGCGCTCCAGCCCGACGGCCCGGTGCTGGGCGACAACGTCGCACTCTTCTTGGAGTCGCTCGAGGATCTGCGGCGGCAACGGCCCGACGTCTACGCGTCGCTCGGCTCCAGCCGCTTCCGCGCCCTGGCCATCGTCCCGCTGGTCGTGTCAGACCGCACCATCGGCGCCGTGATCGTGCACTGGGACCATGACCGCGAGATCTCGGACCCCGACCAGAGCTTCCTCTTCACCATCACCGGCGCGGCCGCTCAGGCCGTCGAGCGGGCCCGGCTCACGCTGACCGAGTTCGTCAGCCTGGAGCGCAGCCAGCATCTGCACCAGCTCAGCTCTGCGCTGGCCGCCGCCACCACCCCCGGCGACGTGGCCCACGCGGCGATTGCCGGCGGGCGGCGGGCTCTGGGCGCGCAGTCCGCCGTCGTGCGCGTCCCGGCCGCGGGCGAGCGCGCGCTCTCGTGTCTCGCGAGCAGTGGGCACCCGGCGCTCCTCTCCCGCGGGATGGTGCCCCTGGATGGCAGCCGTGCGGGCTCCTGCTTCTCGCGCGGGCGCACCGACGTGGCGACCATTGACGCCGGCGGCGCCACCACCGACGACATGGCGACGGAGATCGTGCCGCGGGTGCTGCGCGACCTGGCCGAACCGGTGACGGTCGTCACCGAGCCGCTCGTCGGGAGCGTGGGGTCGCTCGGGGTGCTGTCGCTGGCCTTCGTGGCCCAGGCGGAGCCGAGCGAGCCGGACCTCCGGTTCCTGTCCACGCTGGCCGGGCTGACCGCCCAGGCGCTGGAGCGGGCCCAGGTCTTCGAGCACGAGCGCGTGGCGCTGCGCGCCGCCGAGGCGGGACGCGAGCGCCTCTCCCTCCTCTCCGAGGTGACGCGGCTGTTGAGCTCGAGCCTCGACCCCACCACGGTCATCAAGCGGACGATGAGCCTCGTCGAGGGCAGGCTCGCCGACTCGTGCATCGTCCAGGTGCCCGCCGACGGCGGGCTCGTGCGCCTGGACGTACGCGAACCCGGGGCCGCGCTGGCGGCCTCGGAGGTGCGGAGGGGCACGAGGGAGCACATCCCCTTCGACTCCGGCGTACCGGCCGCCATCGCCTACCGCACCGGGCGGACGCAACTGGCCCCGCTCGACCTCGGCGCGGACCGGTCGGACGCGCCGGATGACTTCACGGCACTCGCCGTCCCGCTCACGGCAGACGGCGAGGTGATCGGTGTCATGACGTTCATCGACGGGCCGGGCCGGCTCTTCGAGGCTGACGACGTGTCGCTGGCTACTGAGGTGGCGAGCCGGGCCGGCGTCGCCCTGTCCAACGCGACACGGTTCCAGCGCGAGCACGTCGTCGCCGAGGTACTGCAGCGCGCGGTGCTCCCGGACTCCCTGCCCGTGGTGGACGGCCTCCTGCTCGACGCCGAGTACCGGGCGGGAGTGGCCGGCACCTACGCCGGTGGCGACTGGTACGACGTCTTCGCGTTGGGCGACGACTCCATCTTCTTCAGCGTGGGTGACGTCATGGGCAAGGGAGCCGCGGCGGCGGCACTGATGGGCCAGGTGCGCAGCGCGATCCGCGCCTACGCAGTGTCCGGCCAGTCGCCGACCGAGGTGCTCTCGTCGCTCGACGAGCTCTTCGACGCCCTGATTGAGGACAGGGTGGCGACGGCCGTCGTGGGGACGATCACCCCCTCTTCCGGCCGCGTCGTGCTGAGCAACGCCGGGCACCCACCGCCGCTCGTCGTGCGGGCCGATGGCAGCGCGACCTTCTGCCCCATGCAACGCTCGCTGCTGATCGCGGCGGGCCTGACCGGGTCCCCGCGTCCCCGCCACGAGGTCGTGCTCGACCGCGGTGACTCGCTCGTCATGTACTCGGACGGGCTGATTGAGCGCCGGGGCGAGCTGATCACCGACGGCATGGAGCGTCTGGCGACCGCGGCAACGGGCATTGTCCGATCGGGCTGGCCCGACCACCCCGCGGTGACCTTCGCGTCCATGCTGAGCACCGAGGAGCGCACCGACGACGTCGTCGTGCTGTGCCTCAATTTCACCGGTGTCACAAAAGAGCGCATAACCGCACTGCCTGTGGGTACGACACGTGGTGGCATGTCAACGCTGAACCTGGAGCCCGTGGTGGAGAGCACTCCCGTAGCGCGCCATTGGATTGCCGCGCATCTGCGCGAGCTGCCGTCCGAAGTGACCGGCTATGCCGCCCTTCTGACCTCCGAGCTGGTGACCAACGCCGTGCTGCACGCGGCCACCCCCATGTGCGTCACCCTCCACATCCTCCCGGACCGCATCCGCGTCGACGTCGCCGACAGCAGCCCCGCCTTCCCGGCGCTGAAGGAGTACGGCCGGGACGCGGCCACCGGGCGGGGCTTGACCCTCTTCAACACGCTCGCCTCGAACTGGGGGGTGCAGGCGGTCGACGGCGGGAAGATCGTGTGGTTCGAGCTGCCGGTCGACTTCCCGGTCTCGCCGAGCAGTATGTCCGACGGGAGCTTCCGGTTCGACCTGATCGGGATCTCCCATCCCGACCTGCACGGCGACCCCGACGAGTCGCCCGACGTCGCGGTCCGGCTGATCGGCATTCCGGTGGCGCTGCTGCAGAAGTCGAGCGAGGAGTACGAGGCGCTGTTCCGCGAGCTCCGCCTCATGAAGGAGCGGACCGACAGCTCACCCAGTGCGCCGGCGCTGCCCGAGCGGCTCTCGGTGCTCGTCTCGGAGATCGGGACACGCTTCAACGGCCTCGGGCCCGGCATGGACGAGATGTGGCAGGGGGCGGTCGACCACAAGGTCGAGTTCTACGACTGGACTCTCGTACTGCCGCAGAGCGCCGTGGTGGCCTGCGAGTTCTACGACGCCATGCTGGACGAGGCCGACGAGTTCGGCCTCTCGCAGCGGCTCTTGACGCTGCCGGCGTCACCGACCAGCGTCGCGGTGCGCCGCTGGTTCCTCTCCGAACTCATCGGCCAGCTGCACGGGAAGACCCCCGTCGCATGGAGCGACAGCCGATACCACGCCGGGTTGCAGACGGTGACCGCCCGCTGAACAGGGCGCGTCAGCGATCCTTGGTGGTCGCCCTCTTCAACACCTTGCCGTAGTGCTCCAGGCCCTCACTCGACAGCCCAGCAGCCGGGCCGCTAGCGATGGAGACCCGCTCGGGCACGATCCCCCAGACCGGGACCTTCAATTCGATCCACCATTCGATGGTGGCCTCCAGGTCGTTGGTACCGAGGCGGGCCGAGCAGATGACGACGCCGGCCGGGATGTTCCGGGGCGTCATCTCCAGGGTGGTCACGACCCGGCCGGGCTCGACCCCGCCGGCACGGGTCGGGATCACCACCGCGTCGGCCCGGGCCAGTGCCGCCTGCACGACGTTTCCCTCGCCGGGCGGGGTGTCGACGACCACGATGCCGTCGTCCTGGCTCATCGCCTTGGTGACCGTGCGGACGGACGGGCCCTCAATCAGCTCAACACCCTCGAAGGGGTCCGTTTCGTACCACTCCGCCGTCGACCCCTGCGGGTCGGCGTCGACCAGCAGGATCGGGCCGCGGCCCCGGTGCGCCGCCACGGCGGCCAGGTACACGGCGGTGGTCGTCTTGCCGACCCCACCCTTGACGTTGCTCACCACGATGTTCATTGCTTCCGATCCTCTGCCGCTCGCGAGTGCGGCCCTACGGTACCGGCCCCCCGGGGCGGTCGATCACGGCAGCAGCAGCAGCCCGAGCCGGCGCCGGGTGATGATCACCCCGGCCGTGGCCATGATCACCAGGTAGGCGATGTGGCCCAGCAGGGTCCAGCTGAAGATGCCCAGGTCGGCGGCGCGGACGAGCACCACCCCCTGGTAGAGCGGCGTGCAGCGCACCACGGCCTGCAGCCAGCCCGGGTACACGGTGATCGGGTAGAAGGTGGCCGAAAAGAGGAAGAGGGGGATGAAGGCCAGCGAGACCATGTCGAAGTCCTGCCAGGTCCGCATGTAGGTGGTGCCGGCCATGCCGGCGGCCGCGAAAGCCAGGCTGATCAGCACCGCCGCCGGCCAGCACAGCACCGCCCAGGGCGAGACGATGTAGCCCAGCATCGCCATGATGGAGAGGAAGGCGGCCGAGTAGAGGGCGCCCCGCAGCACGCACCAGCTGAGTTCGCCCAGGGCCACGTCACCCACGCCGAGCGGCGTCGACAGCATGGCGTCGTAGGTCTTGGCGATCTTGAGCTTGAAGAAGACCAGGAAGGTCGAGTCGAGCATGGCCCCGTTCATGGCCGAGGAGGCGAGCAGCCCCGGGGCCACGAAGGCCGTGTAGGGCACCAGCTGGCCGTCGACCGGGATGGGCCCGACGAGATGGGACAGGCCGAGCCCGATGGAGAGCAGGTAGAAGAGCGGCTCGAAGAAGCCCGAGACGATGAAGATCCACGAGCGCCGGTACACCAGGATGTTGCGCTCCAGGACCCGCGAGGCGTGGCGGCCGCCGAGGAAGGCGAGCGGCGTGATACGCGCCGCCACACCCGGCGGGCGGTGGTCGATGGTGGCCGTGCCCGTGGTGCTCGCCTCGCCCCTCACACCACCAACCGCCTCGCGAACGTGCGCCGGCCCGCGGCATAGCCCACGGCGGCGCACGCGCACAGGTACGCCACGTTTCCCAGATCCGCCCACCCGACCTGCCCGAGCGTGAGATCGCGGCAGAGGGACACTCCGTGGTAGAGCGGCGTGACGTAGGCCACCACACGGAGCCACTCCGGCAGCTGCGAGATCGGGAAGAAGGTGCCCGAGAACAGGAACATCGGGATAATGGCGAACCGGTAGAGCGTCGAGAAGGCCGAGTCCTTGTCCTGCGTCGCCGCGAAGGCGGCGACCGGCGTCGCGAACGCGATCCCGGTCAGGACACCGGCCGGCAGCGCGAGAAGGGCCCACGGCGAGTAGACGATCCCGAAGGCGGCCATGACGGCCAGGTAGATGGAGACCACGATGGCGAGGCGGGCGGCGATCCAGGCCAGGTGCCCGAGCAGCACGTCGTAGACGTCGAGGGGCGCGGCCAGCTGGGCCAGGTACGTGCGCATCCACTTGATCGCCCCCATCACCGGGTACGTGGCGTCGTTGGTCCCGATCTGCATGCAGGTACCCGCCAGCAGGCCCGGCGCGAGGAACGCCACGTAGGTGACGCCGTCGACGCCGTGCGAGTGCTTGTCGATGAGCGAGCCCAGCGCGACCCCCATCGCCGCCAGGTAGAGCACGGGGATGAAGAAGCTGGTCACCACCGAGCTGCGCCAGGTCCGCTTGTACTGGTAGCCCCAGTAGCGGGCGGCGCGCAGCCACATGGGCGTCGCCACGCGGCGGGCCGTCACCGCCTCGCCGTGGCGGAAGAGTGCCGTACCCCCCGGCGCGCCGGCACCGCTCGCCGCCGTCATCGGATCAGTCGACCAGGGTGCGGCCGGTGAGGCGCAGGAACACGTCCTCGAGGGTCGAGCGGCGCACGAGTGTGCTCTGGGCCACGTGCCCCATGCGGGCGACCTCGGCCAGCGCGGCGTCGCCGTCGTCGGTGTAGAGGAGGATGCGGTCGGGCAGCACCTCCTGGCGCTCGGCCAGCTCGGCCAGCGACGGCGCCAGCTCCTCGTGCTGGCCGGGCGCGAATCGCAGCTCGACCACCTCCTTGGTCGAGAACGCCTCAATCAGCTGGCGCGGCGTGCCCTCGGCGGCGAAGCGTCCCTTGTCCATGACGACGAGGCGGTCGCAGAGCTGCTCGGCCTCGTCCATGTAGTGCGTCGTGATGACGAGGGTGACCCCGTCCTGCTTCAGGCGGTACAAGCGGTCCCAGAGCAGGTGACGGGCCTGGGGGTCCAGCCCGGTGGTCGGCTCGTCGAGGATGAGCAGGTCCGGGTCGGAGATGAGCGCCCGCGCAATGGTCAGGCGCCGCTTCATGCCGCCCGACAGCGGGTCGACTCGGTCGTGGGCACGCTCCGTGAGCTGGGCGAACTCGAGCAGCTGGTCGGCCCGCTCGCGGATCACCTTCTTGGGCATGTCGAAGTACCGCCCGTAGATCATCAGGTTGTCGAGCACCGTCAGCTCCAGGTCGAGCGAGTCCTCCTGGGGGACGAGCCCCATCCGGGCGCGGATGCGCGACCCTTCGCTGGCCGGGTCCATCCCGAGGACGCGCAGCGTGCCCCCGCTCAGCGGGCTGATGCACGAGATCATCCGCATGGTCGACGTCTTGCCCGCCCCGTTCGGCCCGAGGAACCCGAAGGACTCGCCCCGGGCGATGCTGAAGTCGACGCCGTCGACGGCGACGAAGTCGCCGAAGCGCTTGACCAGTCCGTGCGCCTCGACCATGGGGACGTCCGCCGCGCCCGCCGCGCCCGCCGCGCCCGCCGATCCGGCGGACGCCGCGTCGGGTCGCGTCTGCTCCGAATCGGGGACGTGAGTCATCGGCGAGGAACGTGACGCCATCGTCAGGGAACGATACCGTGCCACCCAGGTACCCAACGCAAGCGGGGAGGGCGCGCGAATGGCTGGCACGGGACGGGGACGGGCGTTCCCCGAGGGCTTCACCTGGGGCACGGCGACCGCGGCCCACCAGATTGAGGGTGGCAACACCAACAACGACTGGTGGGCCTTCGAGCACACACCGGGCTCGGGCTGTGCCGAGTCGTCGGGTGACGCCTGCGACTCCTGGGAGCGCTGGGAGGAGGATGCCGACCTGGTGGCGGGGCTCGGTCTCGACAATTACCGGTTCTCGGTGGAGTGGAGCCGGATAGAGCCCGCCGAGGGCGAGATCTCCCGGGCCGCACTGGCGCACTACCGGCGCCAATGCATCGGGCTGCGTGAGCGCGGCGTGGACCCCGTCGTCACCTTCCACCACTTCACGACGCCGCTCTGGTTGACCGCACTGGGGGGCTGGGAGACTGGTGCCGCGGTGGAGCGCTTCGGGCGGTTCTGCGCGGTGGTGGCCGGGGCGCTCGGCGACGTGATGACGCGTGCCTGCACCGTCAACGAGCCCAACATCGTGGCGACCATGGGCTGGCACGCCGGCATGTTCCCGCCGGGCAAGACGGACGTCGAACTCTCGCGCCGCGTGGCGACGCACCTCGCCGACGGGCACCGGGTAGCGGTCGATGCCATCCGCGCCGGCGCGCCCGGTGTGCCCGTGGGCCTCACCCTGTCCATGACCGACTACCAGTTGGCCCCGGGCGGAGAGGAGAAGCTCGAGAGCATCCGCCACCACGCCGAGGACGTGTTCCTCGACGCCACCGAGGGCGATGACTTCATGGGCGTGCAGGTCTACACCCGCATGCTGATCGGTCCCGACGGCTGGGCCGGCTACGAGGACGGGGTGCCCGTCCTCGACATGGGCTACGAGTTCTACCCGGCCTCACTCGGCAATTGCCTGCGGCGGGCCTGGGAGTACACCGGTGGCTCGATGCCGCTACTGGTTACGGAGAACGGCATCGGCACCACCGACGACGAGCAGCGCATCGACTACGTGCGGCAGGCGCTGTCGGGCGTGCTCGGCGCGGTCGCCGACGGGGTGGACGTGCGGGGCTACACCTATTGGTCGCTGCTCGACAACTTCGAATGGGCGCTGGGCTACCGGCCCCGCTTCGGGATCGTCGGCGTCGACCGCGACACCTTCGCCCGGACACCCAAGCCGAGCGCGGCCTGGCTGGCGACGGTGGCGGCGGCCAACGCCCTCGACACCTGAGAAGAGGTCAGACCGAGGCAAGCTCCGTGTTGGCGACGATGGCGTCGGTGACGGTGCCCCACAGCGGCTCGGGCAGGTCGTGGCCCATGCCCGGGATCGTGATCAGCTTTGCTCCGGGCACCGCGGCCGCGGTCGCCTGCCCGCCGCTGAGGACGACCAGCGGATCGGCCTCCCCGTGGATGACGAGGAACGGCATGCGCACACCATGGAGACCCTCCGTGCGATCGGATGAGGCGAGGATGGCGGCGAGCTGGCGGGCCGTGCCGTCGGGACAGTACGAGCGGTCGTAGGCAGCGGCGGCCCTCGCCCGCAGGACACTGTCGTCCGTCGGGTACCCGGGTGACCCGATCACCCTGCTGCCTTCGAGGCTGGCCTCAATGGCCTCTTCACGACTGGTGGCCACCGGCCGCATCAGCGCGGTCGCCGCCTCCCCGGTGGGCGTCCCGACCGAGCGGTCACCCGTGGTCGACATGATGGAGCTGGCGGAGAGGAACAGGTCAGGGTGGTTGATGACCAGCGCCTGCGTGATCATGCCGCCCATGGAGACGCCCACCACGTGCGCCTGTGCGATGCCGAGCTCGGCGAGCAGCGCCGCGGCGTCGTCTGCCATGTCCTCTATTCGGTAGGACGCGGAGGACGGGTCGCTTGCGAACAGCGCCACGAAGTCCGGCGTGCCGTCGAACTTGGTCGACAGGCCGCAGTCACGGTTGTCGAAGCGGATGATGAAGAACCCGCGGTCGGCCAGACCGTCGACGAAGCCCTGCGGCCAGGCGTCGAGCTGACCGCCGAGGCCCATGACCAGCAGCAGGGCCGGGTCCGAGGGGTCGCCCTCCGTCGTGTACTCGATGTCGATCCCGTTGACGTGGGCTCTGGGCACGAGCGTCTCCCTTCGTGGCGTTTCCTGTCGATTTCCTACCAGGTGCAGGCCCTCGGTGACAGGCCGCGCTACACCGGCGAGGTCGGCTCGGCCAAGGGTGCGTCCTGCTGCCGGGAGCGGCGCAGGCGCGGGCCCGGCTCGAGGCCGACGAGGACCACCTCAACCGAGGCCACGCACACGATGAAGATCGGGAAGGCCGCCACCTCGAAGGTCCAGTGCTGAATCGTGAGCAGCAGGATGGCCATGCTGATCACGGCTCCCAGGTAGGAGTACACGGTCTCGGTCTTGGGGTGGGTCCAGCTCTTCATGAGCGTGGGCACCCCGGCGAGGAAGTCGGCGGCGATGGCGGCGGAAATAGCCAGGACGCCGTTGCGCGTCACCAGCCAGGTCACGGTGCCGACCACCGACATGACGCCGCACGCGTAGTCGATCCTCCGGATCTTCCACACCGACGCCGCGTTGTGGAACGAGCCCACGAAGACGAGCAACGGCATGAAGCCGACCATGAATGTCGGAAGGGTGCGCAGCCCCACGCCCTCGTTGAGCTCGACGGCGGCGGCGAGCAGGGGCGCGACGGCCCAGAGGAGCCACGTCACCCGATTGGGCTTCGTGGTCCCCCGCAGGGTGTCCCGCAGGTATACGGCCGTGCCCAGCGCGCCGATTGCGGTCCCGAGGTAGATCCAGTTGATGTTGATCACCGCCGCACAGTCTGCTGTGCCGCCGGCCGGCCGTCATGCGCCCGGGCGACGTCTCCCGGGACCCCCAGGCCGCTAGCTTCATCAGGGACGGATCGTCCCGAAGGAGTGCCGGTGCCGAGCGACCGCCTGCAACAGAGCGACTTCCATGGGTGAGCTCCTCGTCGTCGCATTCGTGGGCGGGCTGATCACGGGTCTGTCGCCCTGCATCGTCCCGGTGATCCCGGTGGTGATGGCGGGCGGCGCCACGGATTCGAGCAGGGCGCGCCCCTACGTGATCATCGCCGGCCTGGTGGTGAGCTTCAGCCTCTCGGTCCTCTTCGCCACATCGATCCTCAGCTTCCTCCACCTCCCCGACGACCTCTTGTTCTGGCTGGGCGTCGCCATGCTGGGCCTGCTGTCGATCGGCCTCCTGGTTCCGAGGATCGGTGAGGTCATTGAGCGCCCCTTTGCCCGGCTCGGGTCCTCGCG
>JBEKVF010000032.1:0-12307 GCA_049514295.1 Acidimicrobiales bacterium | reverse complement strand
ACGTCGTGGGAGCGCGCCTCGGACAGCCGCTCGACGACCTTCTTCACCTTGTCACCGGACTTCGCCGTGACCAGGGCGGTGGTCATGATGCCGCCGGCCTCGTCCTCCTCGTAACCCAGCAGCTCACGAAGCGCCAGCGCCGTCTTGGCCGGGATGTGCCGGAGCACCTCTGCCCGTACCGCCAGTGGGAGGTCGCGCAGCGCGTCGACCGCCTCGTCGGGTTCCATGGCGGCGAGCAGTCGGGCCGCCTCCACCGGGTCGGACTCGCGAAGCAGCTGCTCCAGGTCCTCGGCCTGCATCTCCTCGAGGGCGTCGGCCGCCTCGTCGGGGCTGAGCGCGGCCAGCAGCTCCCGACGCTCGTCGCGACGCAGATCCTCCAGGAGGTCGGCGAGCTCGCCGGGCCGCAGCCGGTGCAGGCCCTCGTTGGTCGTCTTGAGGCGCATGTGGGTGGCCGGCCCCTCCGCCTCACCTCCCGACTCGGAGAAGGGCTGAATCGTCGCCCAGTCGATGACGCGGTCGGGCGTCGGCCGCGGCCGCCACCGGCGCGGCCCGAGCCGGCGCAGCAAGGTGGCGTTGGACACGTCGGCACCGACGAGGCGGATGCGGCCGAGGACCTCGGCCAGGTACAAGTCCGCGGCACGGATGACCTGGACGCCCTCGACGTCGACGAGCTGGTGGTCGAGCACGTCCTTGGCCAGGAGCACCTCGGCGGGCCGGCGGACGACGTCGCGCAGGTCGAGCCGGGACGAGCGCAGGAGCACCTCGGCATGGCCGATGCGGTCGATGGCCGACGCAGGCACGAAGGCCAGGCGACGCCCGACGCGGATGACAAGGCCGCTCACCGGCGGGTACATCTGCCCGTCCGCCCAGCGGGCCACGACGTCGTCGAGCCGGCCGATCTCCTGTCCCGTCTGGTTGCGGACGGGGCGCCCCAGCACGCCGGCCAGCGACACGATGGAGTCGAAGACACCCTCGGAAGCGAGGATGCGGCGAGTGCGGCGACGGCGCTGGTGCGGGGGGCGCTCCGCATCGCGCGATCGCGCGGGGAGAATACGTGAGCGGTTCGGCGCGCTCGTCGACGGTGGCGTGGCCATGGAGCTACCTCCTGTGGCGTCTTCGAGATGATCGGTCGGGTCGGGTCGGACGGCTGACGGGCGCGACTCGGCGCCAGCGAGTTCAGCGACCGGTGCTTGCCTCCGTGCGATACCCGCGTTCGGGGCTCACGGCACGCTCGTGGTGCGGATCAGCCGAGGCGCGGAGGGGGGCATGCGCCGGCTGTGCTACTGGGGGGTTCACCCCTCGACATGGCCACACCTCCTTCTCCGTTGTCCCCGTGCAGGGGGAATGCGGCGAACGATTCCAGCGGGGCATCCTACCGGGCCGCGCGAGCCCGCAACCGGCCGTGCCACCTGGTCGCAGCGGGTCGACGGGGCGGGTACCGTGCAGCCATGGACCTCGCGTACCCACGAGAAGCCGAGGAATTCCGGGTCGAGATCGCCGGGTGGCTCAAGGAGAACCTGCCGGACGGCTGGGGTGAGCCGGGGTTCTCCATGACGCCGCAGGAGCGCAAGGCCTTCAACGAGGAGTGGACCGCCACGTTGTACGCCGGTGGCTGGATCTGTGCCAGCTGGCCGACCGAGTACGGGGGCAAGGGGTTGAGCCTGCTCCATCAGGTGGTGCTCAACGAGGAGTTCGCGCGGGCGGGTGCGCCGCTGCGGGCCGACTTCTTCGGCGACACCCTGGTCGGCCCCACCATCCTGCAGTGGGGCTCCGAAGAGCAGAAGAAGCAGTTCATCCCCGGCATCCTCAAGGGGGAGATCTCGTGGTGCCAGGGGTTCAGCGAGCCGGACGCCGGCTCGGACCTGGCCGGCCTCAAGACCAGGGCGGAGCTCGACGGCGACGAGTGGGTGATCAACGGGCAGAAGGTGTGGACGACCCAGGCCCACTACGCCGACTACATCTTCCTCCTGGCACGGACCGACCCCGACGCGCCGAAGCACGCGGGCATCTCCTACCTCCTGGTGCCCATGAAGCAGCCCGGGGTCGAGGTGCGCCCGATTGAGCAGATCGACGGCTCCGCCGAGTTCAACGAGGTGTTCTTCACCAACGTGCGCTGCCCGAAGGACAACGTCATCGGCGGCGTGAACAACGGGTGGAAGGTCGCCATGACGACGCTCGGGTTCGAACGCGGCACCTCGTCGACGACCGGGCACCGGCGCTTCCAGAAGGAGTTCGACGAGATCCTCTCGGTGGCGCGGCGCAAGGGTCGTGACAGCGATCCCCTCACGCGCCAGCGGCTCGCGCGGTCATGGTCGAACATCAAGATCATGGAGATCAACGGCTACCGCACGCTGAGCGACGTCCTCAACGGCACGCATACGACTGCCGCGCTGGGGGCGTGCAACAAGATGTTCTGGTCCGAGGCGCACCAGGAGACGCTGCTGCTCGGCATGGACATCCTGGGCATGGAGGGTCAGATCCTCCAGGGAGACGACAGCGCCGACACCCTGCTGCCCGGGGCACGCAGGGCCAAGGCGGATTACGCCGTCAACAACCTCCAGTCGCTCTTCTTCTTTTCGCGATCGGAGACGATCTGGGGCGGCGCCGCGGAGATCCAGCGCAACATTGTCGGTGAGCGGGTGCTCGGCCTGCCCAAGGAGCCCAAGCCGCAGTAGCCCGCTTCGGCCTCAGTTGCGCGCCTGGGGCTCGTCGGGAAGCAGCACGCGGAAAGGGGCACCCCCGCCCGGGGCGTCCTCCACCCATGCCCGTCCGCCCTGGATCTCGGCGAACTTCCGCACGACGAACAGCCCCAGCCCGAGGCCCCCGCCGGCGCGGCCGGGGAGATTCCGCACCGGACTCGAAGAGCAGGTCCGCCGAGGGCCGCACGAAATGCACCGGATCCGAGTGCGACAGGCACAGGCGGCCGTCCGCGCCGACGAGGAGATGCTCGTCAGGCGGCGCGATGTAGACGGTGGACGGCTGGGTCCGGGTGCCCTCCCTGGCTTCCTCCACTCGGAGCGGCGTCCTCCGGCGCAGGATCTCCGCCATGAGGCTCCCGCGGCATCGGCTTCGATCCTGCCCGCCTGCGCTGCGGGCGGGGTGTCCGGAACGTGACGCAGCGCGCCGACGCACTGGGCGGCTCGCTGTTGATCCGCTCCCGACCCGGGGGCGGGACCCTGGTGGAGTGCGTCCTGCCGCTGCCTTCGTAGGATCCTGGGGCGCAGCCCGCGCTCCCTCTGGGCCGCGGCCCATAGGCCCACAGGCGGAGATGGACCAATTCCCCTACCCTTGGCCTGGTATGGAGCGGATGATGCGGATGACGAGCCGACCGGCCGAGCAGCGCGAACGGGGTGAGCAGACATGCTGGTGAGAGAGTGCCTGAGGAGTGCGCCGGTGACCGTCCCTCCGGCCTGCACCCTGGCGGAGGCCGGTGGGCTGATGGGGAGCCACGGCGTCGGGTCGCTCCTCGTCGTCGACGGCGACCGCCTGGTGGGGATCGTCACGGACCGTGACATCACGGTGCGCGGGATCGGCGAGGGCAAGCCGCCCACGGCCGACGTGGGGTCGGTCATGACGGCGGACCCGGTGACGATTCAGGGCTCCGCCGACGTCTTCGAGGCGTTCAAGGTGTTCAAGACGGCCAGCGCCCGCCGCCTCCCCGTGCTCGAGGAGGAGGACCTGGCCGGCATCATCTCGGTCGACGACCTGCTGATCTCGCTGGTGGTCGAGTTCGGGGCCGTCATGTCCCCGGTCGCCCAGGAGCTCGTCCACCCGGCCTGACGCCTAACTGCTGCGCCGCTCCTGGCGCTCGTAGCCGGCCTCGGTGACCGGGAGCGGCACCACGTTCGTCGGCGCGCCGCCGGCAGGCGCCGTCACGGGCACCGCCGTGGATCCCATGACCAGCCCTTCTGTCCCGCTCCGGCGCTGGCGGGCACCCAGCACGAAGAGCGGGATGCTGGCCGCCAGCGTCGCCACGCCGCCGATGGTCAGCGCCAGGCGCGGGTTGGTGGCGTCGCTGACGTAGCCCAGGAAGAGTGCACCGATCGGCGTGCTGCCGAGGAAGGCGATGGCGTTGAGCGACATCACACGTCCCCGCATGGCCGGGTCGGCCCGTAGCTGCAGGGTGGCGTTGTTCGTGGCCACGAAGGAGATGCTCGCCGCGCCCATCGGGACGAGCAATGCCAGGGCCCACGCCTCGGTCGGCGACAGCGCCACCGCCAGGATGGCACCACCGAAGACGACGCCGATGAAGGCCAGCAGCCGGGTGGACGGGCGGCTGCGGAAGGCGGTCACGAGGCCCCCGACGACCGCCCCCGCTCCCATGGCGACCAAGAACACGCTGTAGAGACCGGCCCCTCCGTGGAAGGTGAACTTGGCCAGGAGCGGCAGTGTGACCGTGAAGTTGAAGGCGAAGACGCCGACGATCGCCATGGAGATGAGCGGGATCTTCAGGTCGGGCGTGGACCAGACGTAGCGCAGTCCCTCGCGCACCTGGCCCTTGGCCCGCACCACACCCGGCCGCCGGTACAGCTCCGACGCGCGCATCATGGCGAGCGCCACGATCACGGCGGCAAACGACGCTGCGTTGAGGAAGAAGCACGTGGCCACGCCGACGGTGATGATGAGCACGCCGCCGATGGCCGGACCGATCACCCGGGCCGAGTTCATCAGCACGCTGTTGAGGCTCACCGCGTTGGGCAGCAATTCCATCCCGACCATCTCGGAGACGAAGGTCTGCCGCGCCGGGTTGTCGAACAGGTTCACGAACCCGAGGCCCGCCGAGAGCGCGTAGATCTGCCACAGGGTCTCCGAATGCGTCACCACCAGCAGGCCCAGGATGAGCGCCAGGATCCCCGCGGTCCCCTGGGTGACGTAGAGCACCTTTCGCTTGTCGAGCCGGTCGGCGATCAGGCCGCCGAACGGCCCGAGCAGCAGCATGGGCAGGAACTGCAGGCTGGTGGCGATGGCCACGTCGAGCCCGGTGCCATGGAGCGGGAAGAGGATCAGGTAGGCCTGCGAGACCGTCTGCATCCACGTGCCGGACACGGAGATGACCTGCCCGGTGAAGTAGAGCCGGTAGTTGCGGACCGAGATGGCACGGAACGTGCGCCGCCCGGCGTCTCTCACGCGGCGCTTCACGACTCCTCCAGGAGGTGCTCGAGGAGCGCGACGAGCTCAGCGGCATGGCGCTGCTCGTCGGGGCCGAGCTCGCCCAGACGGCGCAGCAGGAAGGCGTTCTTCCGCGTACGCATCCGCTCGAGTGCCCGCTCACCCAAGGGCGTCGCCCGCACCCGCGCACTCCGCCGGTCGTTGGCATCGGCCACGCGGGTCACCATGCCCGCCTCGGCGAGGCTGGCCACCACCCTGGTCATGGTCGGCGGCTGCACCTGCTCGATCGCAGCCAGCTCGCCCAGGGTCGGGCTGCCGTGCCGGTGCACAGAGCCGAGCGCCGAGGCCTGGGCGGGCGAGAGTCCCCCCAGGGACTCCTGGCGCAGGCGCCGCTGGAGCCGGTTGACGGCGATGCGCAGGCGGCCGGCTACCTCTTCGTCGGTCAACTGGACGGGCTGCGCGTGCATGCGTCCATTATAGTTAGTTGGGCTAACTAATCAATTGCTCCAGCGGCGGTTTCGGGCGGGAGCTGATGCAACAATGGTGGCGCGCGAGAGCGGCGCTCAGAGACTGGGGACGTAGCCGCCCGCGCCGAGCGAGGCACTCTCGTCCAAGCTGAGCGAGTCGTCGAGCCCTCCGATGACCTCGGTCACCCAGGGAAGGCGGTCGCGCAGAATCCGCTCGACCCCACCCGAGAGCGTGGCGGAACTGACGGCGCAGGAGCTGCACGCACCCTGGAGCTGGACCTCGACCACGCCGGTCTCGACGTCGGCCCGGACGAGAACGAGATCACCGCCGTCAGCCTGCACGGCCGGGCGCATGAGGTCCATGATCGCCTGCAGCTTGTCCAGGCGATCGGCCCTCTCGGCGTCGGTCAGGTCGGATGGGGTGTCGGGCATACCCCCATTCTGCCGTGCGCGACGCCGCGCGTGACCACCGGGTAAACCACAGCCGCCCACGTGGGCACGGGGGTTAGGATCCGGGCGCCAGTGGGATGCGAGCCGGTCGCGGCCGGAGGACGAAGGGAACGATCCATGAGCGGCAAGGTTCTCGGGGTGTTCAGGGCTGCCACCGACACGAGAGACGTGGCGGCGGGGACCGTGATCTTCGAGGCGGGCTCCACCGGGGAGGAGATGTACGGCGTGGTGGAGGGAAAGGTCGAGCTTCGGTTGCCGGACGGACGTGCGGTCGCAATCGGGCCCGACGACACCTTCGGCGAGATGGCGCTGGTCGACTCGTCGGCCCGGAGCGCGACCGCGGTGGCGCTGGAGGACTCCAAGCTGGCCGTCATCGACAAGCGCCGGTTCCTCTTCCTGGTGCACGAGACGCCGACGTTCGCCCTCCAGGTCATGTCGAGCCTGGCCGAGCGCCTGCGCGCCGTGCAGGGAGACGCCTGAGGGGCAGCGCTCCGGCGCCCCTCGCGCCGGGAATCAGTCGAGCCCGACCGGCTCGGGCCGCCCCCCCTGCACCACGGGGTTCGACAGGTCACCGATCCCCTCGATCGCGATGCGCACCGTGTCCCCGTCGGACAGGAACCGGGGCGGGTCCATCCCGGCCCCGACGCCGGCCGGCGTCCCGGTGGCGATGACCGTGCCTGGCTCGAGCGGGAACGCCGTGGTCAGGTACTCGATCATGGCCGCACAGCCGAAGATCAGGTCGGCCGTGGTCGAGTCCTGGCGCAGCTCTTCGTTGACCCAGGTGCGGATCGTCAGTGCGCCCGGGTCTCCGAGCTCGTCGCCCGTCACCAGCTCGGGGCCGCAGGGGGCGTGCGTGTCGAACGACTTGCCCACGGTGAAGGTGGGCGTGCGCCACTGCCAGTCGCGCGCGCTGACGTCGTTGATGACGGTGTAGCCCGCCACCACCTCGTGCGCCCGGGCAGCCGGCACGTGCTGGCACCGCCGGCCGATCACCATGGCCAGCTCGCCCTCGTAGTCGACCATGTCCGACACCGCGGGGAGCACGATGCCGTCGCCGGGCCCGGCGATGGCCGTGCGCTGCTTGTTGAACCAGTACTGCCACTCGGGTGGCTCCCGGCCCATCTCGGCCACGTGGGCCCGGTAGTTCATGCCGATGGCGAGGATGGCGGGCGGGTCGGGCACCGGCGCGTGACGCCGCACCTCCGCCAGCGCGTGGCGCGCCGCGCGCCCGGACGGCGCGGCGCGGGCCTGCTCCAGCGCGACGGGGCCGAGCGCCAGCAGCTCCCTCATCGTGGACGGCAACCCGGTCACCGGGTCGCCCAGGTCGACCACCTCGTCACCGACCACGAGGCCGGGCCGCCGTCGAACGAGAAGCTGACGAGCCGCACCTCCCTACGCCACCCGTCTCAGCGCAGCTGTGCCTTGTAGGCGTCCCAGTTCTTGGTGGCGTGGCGAGCTGAGAAGGCACCGACGATCTCCACCGCGCCGAACACAATGGCGAGGATCCCGATGAGGACGACCAGCGCCGTCAACGGTGCGCCGGGATGACGGATGCACAGGAAGCCGATGGCCACGGCGATGATGCCCCGGATGAGGTACAACCACCAGTAGGGCACATGGTGATGCCGGGCCGACTCGATGATGTCGAAGATGCCGAGCACCAGGAAGGCCCACCCGATGATCACTGCCGTGATGAAGATCGTGATGTGGGGCCACACGAAGCCCACGACGCCGGCGCCCACCCAGAACAACCCGAAGACGAGGTGCAGCCAGCGCTGCCGGGCCATCCTGACCGACCCGATGATCTCGAAGAGGCCGACCGCGATGAAGAACCCGCTGGCCAGGTAGATGATGGCGTACACACTGGCGTGGCGGTAACTGATGACGAAGAAGCCGAAGATGATCGAGACGATGCCGCCGGCGAGGTACCAGCCCCACATCTTCTCGAGCTGCACGCTGACGACGTCGCCTACGGCGATGTCGTCCTCGGTCAGTACATAGGTCATGACGTCCCCCTTGGCGAGTAGGAGTTGCACTGCGTGTTTGCGCAGCGTACCGCCGCTTCAACCGCGATCAGGGGATGCAGGAGCACAACGCGTCGAGGGCCCGGCTGCCCCACGTGGCGCCCGTGTCGGCCCAGCGCGAGGGATCCTCGATCACGTCGTCGGCCTCGGCCCACAGCTCGTCCTCGACGGGCTGGAGCACCTCACGCACGGCCGGCAGCGCACCGGGATCATCCTCGACCCGCTGGCGGACAGCGTCGGCGGCGTGCCACAGGTCCTCGCTCGAGAGCTCCAGCGGGATGAACGGTGGCGGGCCGGCGGCCGTGCGCGGGAAGGCCGGGACGTAGATGCTGGCGCACGGGCTCCCCGGCGCCACGTGGGTGCGCAGCGGCGCGCCGTCCTCGATGCCGAGCGGGAGCTCGGCGATCATGGACGCCGCGGTGACGCTCAGGCCGCGCACGTGCATGCAGACGCTCACGCCGCTGAAGTCCTCGCCGATCCCCTCCGGGGGCGGATGGACCGGGCCGTCGCCACCCGGGGCGCCCCAGGGGCCCGTCCCGTGGTCGCGCAGGTGGGCTGCGGTGGCAGCCGGTGTGAGCCCGCCGGGAGGGGCCGACTCGAGGAAGCGGCGGCTGGCCGCCAGGCGGACGTCGGCGTACGCGGTGTTCTCCCGGGCGTCGCGGAAGCGCCCGAAGTCCTCCCCCGGCGCCAGGGCACCCGAGGCGCGGGTCCAATCGGTGCCCAGGCTGATGCGGTTGGAGATGGCGGTGCCGGCGGGGAACGGGGCGACCGCGTAGTCGGAGCCCGCGGTATCGAGGATGAAGGCGTGGGTCGGGTCGGCGACGAGGAAGGAGGAGTCGTACGCCTCCTGGTGTGCCGCATCGGCGATGCCGCCCTGCCCGCACGCCTCGAGGAGCCCGGTCATCACGTCGACCGCCTCGGCCGCACTGCGGGCGCGCTCGAGGCCGAGGCGGACGAGGTCCATGCCGATCAGGGCCGGCTTCGCCCCCGCGGCGTCATGAGCCGTGCTGACACGCTCGTTCCCGATGGCGACGCCGTGCTCGTTGACGCCGTGCTCGGCCCCCCAGAGCCAGGTGGGGCACGACAGGAAGGTGGCGTGCGCGCCGGTGTCGCCGATGGAGAGGTACTGCGTGCGCAGCGTGCACCCGGCCGAGGTGCGCCGACCGAAGGGCCAGGCGACCTGCACCTCGCCGGGCGGGCGGTCGGAGTTCTTGGCGAACACCATGCCGGCGGGGCCCGGGGCACAGAGTGTGTCGCACATGGTCGCAGTGTAAGGCTGACTATCGTGAACGTCCGTGGAGCCTCACGCCGTCCTCGCCCCTGATGAGATCGACCTCTCCGACATGGAGTTCTGGGCCCGGCCCTGGGACGAACGCGAAGGGGCGTTCCAGACGTTGCGTCGCGAGCGCCCGATACCCTTCTTCAAGGAGCCCGAAATCCCCGAGGCGCTCAGCTACGTCATCCCCAAGGGCCCCGGCTACTACGCGCTGACCCGGCACACCCACATTTCCGAGGCGAGCCGGCACCCTGAGATCTTCCAGTCCGGCAAGGGCGCCACCTCCATGATGGACATGCCCGCGGAGATGCTCGACTTCTTCGGATCGATGATCAACATGGACAACCCGCGCCATGCCCGGCTGCGGCGCATCGTGTCTGCGGCGTTCAACCCGCGCATGATCAAGTCGATTGAGGACCGGATCGACTTCGTGGCCAACGACGTCATCGACCGGGTCGCCCCGCTGGGCGGCTGCGACTTCGTGACCGAGGTGGCGGCCCGGCTGCCGCTCGAGATCATCTGCGACATGATGGGCGTCGCCGCGTCCGACTACGACACGGTGTTCACCGCTTCGAACGTCATCCTCAGCAACGGCGACCCCGAATACGTGCCCGAGGGGGCCGACCCCATGGTGGCCTTCATGACGGCGGCGCAGCAGCTCAACCTGCTGATGATCGACCTCGCCGCCTACCGCCGCGAGCACCCGACCGAGGACGTCACCTCGGCCCTGGTCAACACGAACGTCGACGGCGAGGCGCTCACGGACACCGAGCTGGCCTCGTTCTTCATCCTGCTCGTGGTGGCCGGCAACGAGACCACCCGCAACGCCATCAGCCACGGCCTGCTGGCCATGACGCAGCACCCCGACCAGCGGACCCTCTGGCAGGCCGACCCGGCCGGGATCGCGGTCACCGGCGTGGACGAGATCGTGCGCTGGGGCTCACCGGTCATCTGGATGCGCCGCACCGTCGCCACCGACACCGTGCTCGGAGAGGTCGAGCTCCACGAGGGCGACAAGGTCATCATGTTCTACAACTCGGCCAACCGCGACGAGGACGTCTTCGATGACCCCTTCACCTTCGACGTGCGGCGCAACCCGAACCCCCACATCGGGTTCGGGGCGGCGGGCCCGCACTTCTGCCTGGGCGCGCACCTGGCCCGCCAGGAGATCGACGTGATGTTCCGCCGCCTCTTCGAGCGGCTGCCCGACATTCAGAGCGTGGGCGAGCCGGACCGGCTCCTCTCGCCGTTCATCAACGGGATCAAGCACCTCGACTGCACCTTCACCCCGGTCGCCCCACGCTGAGCCCGCAGCGTCGGCTGGCCGGCGCCGGCCCGTGGCGCGTCGCTAGCTGCGGTGCCCCCCGAGGTGGTCGGCGATACGGCCCTGGATGCCTTCGGCGGCCGGGTCCGTCCACACACAGAGGTGGGTCCCCCTGTCCACGCGGAGGATCTCGGACCCGGCAATGGCACCGAGGGCCCGTTCGGAGTGCTCGGGCCCGACGTCGCTGTCGGCGGTGCCGTGGACGAGCAGGGTGGGCGACCCGACGGAGCCCAGCGGGAGGTCCAGGTCGGGGAAGCGGTGCTGGTCGTTCTTCAAGCCGGCGGCGCGGCCCGAGAGGGTGGCACTGAGACCGAGGACGAAGTCCCGCGTGTCCTCGTGGGCCCAGATGTGCTCGGTCAGCTCCCTGGCCTCGGCACCGGTCAGGTGCCCCTCCTCCTTGACGGTCGAGGCGATGAGGGACTTCGGCGCGTGTTCGGCGATGGCGTGCAGCACGAAGCCGCCGAGCCCGCTCGACATGAGGCTCCGCTCGATGCTGGCCACGCCGGTGGCGAACGCGTACGAGCCGCTGACGCCGGCGCAGGCGACGATCGCACGCACCCGCTCGGGGTGCGCGGCGGCCAGCTGGTAGGCCGCCGGGCCGCCGCCCGACCAGCACACCACCCCGAACGTCTCGGCCCCCAGTGCGTCCATGAGACCCCGCAGGAGCTCGGCGGTGCCCTCCGGGCTGCCGTTGGCCTCGGACAGCGGTGTGCCCGGATAGCCGGGCCTCGAAGGGGCGACGACGCGGAACCCGGCCTCGACCAGGAAGCGACCCATGAGCGTCCCCTGGTCCGAGCCGCCCGGCGACCCGTGCACGTAGAGGACGGGGTTGCCGTCCCCCTCGTCGACGTAGCCCACGGCGCCGGCCGGGGTCTCGAGGATGACCTCTGCCACCGCAGCTCCTATCCGCCGAAGAATTCCTGGAAGGCCGCCAGCGCCCGCGGCCCCCATACCGTGCCGGGGCCGCCGTTCATGGAGATGGCGACGCCGATCATCTCTGCCACCTCCTCGGTCGTGGCGCCACGGCGGGCCGCACCGCGGGCATGGGCGGCGATGCACCCGTCGCACTCGCGGGTGATGGAGATGGCCAACGCGATCAGCTCCTTGGTCTTGGCCGGCAGGGCGCCGTCGGCCATGGCCGCCGTGCTCAGGGCGCTGTAGGCGGACATGACCTCCGGGATGGCCTGGCGTAGCGCGTTGTACGGCTCAGCGAGGTCCTCCTGGACGTGGTGAAAATGCTCAGGTTCCATGACCGCATGCTCGCACGCTCGGGGGGTCAGGGCGCCGGTGCGTGCTCGATGGCGCGCGCCACGGCCACGGCGAGTGTGTCCTGGAGGAGCTGGAAGTCGGCATCGAGCTGCTGGGGTGAGTGGGCGGCGAACCTCCCACCCGCCTCGCTCGCCGCGAAGCCGAGCACGGCCGTGGCGAGGATCCGCTCGAGCTGGACGGCGTCGTGATCGCCGACGCCGGCACTCTGCAGGGCGCTGTAGACGGCGTCACGCGTCCGACGGGCCCCCGGCGTCGCCGCCGGGCGCTGTAGGAGGAGGGGGAAGACCTGGGGGTGGCGCAGCGCGGCGGCGCGGGTCCCGCGCGCGAGCGAGGCCAGGCGATCGGGCCAGGGCTCGGACGGGTCGGGCAGCGGCACCTCCCAGAGGAT
>JBEKVF010000031.1:0-15696 GCA_049514295.1 Acidimicrobiales bacterium | reverse complement strand
CCTCACGCCCGTGCGCACCCGGGTGCTGCTGGCCAAGGTGAGCGTCACCGCTGTGTGGTCCATCTTCATCGCGCTGCTCACGCTCGTCGCCGTCGCCGTCGTCGCCCTGCCCTGGAACGCCGCCCTGGGCGGCGTCACCTCCCAGGTGACGGACCAGGTCGGCGCCGTCGTGCCCGGGCTGCTGGTCTCGGCGGTCCTGCTGGGGCTGTTCGGACTCGGCTTCGGTACCCTCGTCAAGAACCAGGTGGCGGCGATCCTCCTCACCATCGGGGGGACGCTCATCCTCGAGGCCCTGCTGGTGGCGCTGGCCAGGGCCATCTTCCACTACAACCTGAACTGGCTGCCCAATGCAGCGGGTGCCGCGCTCGCCGGCGACATCGCCCGCGGCTTCGGGGGCGGGGGCGGGCGCGAGGGGCTGCAGCTCCTCGCCTGGTGGCAGGGCGGCCTCGTCATGCTGCTGTGGGGCCTCATCCCCCTCACCATCGGCTACTTCACGACGTTCCGCCGCGACGTCACGTAGCCGCAGTCGCAGCCGCCGTCAGCTGCGCAGCACGGCTCCCGGGCGGGCGGCAAAGCCCTCCACCGCCGGCGCGCCGTCGACCCGGATGGGAACCCCGTTCACCAGCGTGTGCGTCATCCCCACCGGCGCGTCCGCGATGAGGCGCTCGCCGTCGGCCGGGAAGTCGCGCACCCGGCGCAGCGGGCCCGGCGCCACCGTCTCGGGGTCGAAGACGCACAGGTCGGCCGCCTTACCCACCTCGATCGTCCCCCGGTCGGTCAAGCCGTAAACCCCGGCGGGCTCGGCGGTCAACTTGTGGATCGCCCGCTCCAGCGGCATGACGCCCCGGTCGCGCACCCAGTTCCCCAGCAGGTCGGTCGAGAAGCAGGCGTCGCAGAGCTGCGAGACGTGGGCACCCGAGTCGGCCAGCCCGAGGAGCACGTTGTCCCGCGGCAGCAACCACGCGATGGCGTCGGGATCGTCGTTGGCCAGCACGGACCAGAAGCGCGACTCGAGGTCGTCGTCGAGCGAGACGTCGAGCATGACGTCGAGCGGGGTGCAGCCTCGCTCCTCGGCCAGCACCGCTACCGGGTGGTCGGCCAGCTCGGGGTGCGTGCGGGATTCCGCCACCGAGATCGACGCCCAGTTGAGCGGGAAGCCGCCCGCCTTCCCGCTGACATCCTCCCAGGCCGTGGCGCGCCAGGCCGGGTCGCGGTAGGCGGCCACACGCTCCGCCTTCGACTTGCCCATCAGCGCGGCGAACGTGGGGCGCATGTTGAGCGTGAAGGGCTCCGAGAGGTTCATCTGGAACACCAGCGGCCGGCACGACACCTGCGGCCAGACCTCGACGCCCTCGGCCCAGGCGGCGTCGTGCTCGGCGATCACCTTCTCGTGGTACGGGTAGCCCTTCACCGTGAGCAGGGCCGTCCAGGTGAACGGGCGCCCCACCTCGCGCTGGAGCCGGAACACCTCCTGGTTGGAGAACACCCCGCCCGGGAGCAGCGCCACCACCCCGCGCCCGCACTGCTTGACGGGCTCGAGCAGCGCGCGCAGCTCGGCCAGGTCGGCCACCCGCGACGGCACCGGCCGTCCGCTGTCACCGTTGTGGGTCGGCGAGGCGCTCGAGGCGAAGCCCGCGGCGCCGCCCGCCATTGCATCGGCCACCACGGCCTGCATGAGGGCGATCTCATCCTCGGTCGCGGCACGCTCGTACGCGTCCTCACCCATGACGTAGAGCCGGACCGCTGTGTGGCCGACGTAGCACGCGTAGTTCAGCGCGGTCCCCCGTGCGGCAACGGCGTCGAGGTATTGCGGGAAGGTCTCGAACTCGCCCCAGGGCACGCCGGCGGCGAGGGTGTCGAAGCTCATGTCCTCGACGTGCTGGAGCGTGCGCGCCAGCAGCGCCACGCCGTCGGGGCGGATGGGGGCGATGGAGAATCCACAATTGCCCGCGATCACCGTCGTCACGCCGTGGGAGGAGGACGGTGTGAGGTCAGGGTCCCAGAACACCTGCGCGTCGTAGTGGGTGTGGATGTCGATGAAGCCCGGGGACACGACCTGGCCCTCCGCGTCGAGCACGCGCCGCCCCTCGAGCCCGGTGCCGATGCCGGTGATCCGGCCGCCGGTGACGGCGACGTCCGCCGGTTCGCCCGCCGCCCCCGTCCCGTCCACCACGGTGCCTCCCCGGATCACGATGTCGGCGCGCATGCACCAATCGTCGCAGCCCCGACCGCTCTCTGCACGCGCGAGTTGCCGGCCTGCGCCTGGGGTCGGGTACGGTGGGCTCCAGGGCTCGGATTCTGTTCGGGTAGGGGCGAACAACGCGCCAGGTCGGTGCGGGACTGGAGTGTCGGATGGCGGTTCGGTTTTTCAGGTCGAAGGAAGCGCCCGAGCCCGAAGACGTCCTGCAGATCGCGGGCGCCATCGTGGCGCCCTCCGACGGCCCGTCCCCCGTCCAGCTCGTCGACGCCGGTCACGCCCCTCACGGCCTCGGGTTGGTGCGTGACCAGTACGCCCGGAAGATCCGCAAGACCCCGACCATCCGGATGGTCCCGAGCTCCATCATGGTGGAGGGCCGGCGCCTGCGCTTCGCCGTCTCGGACAACGTCGACGCGCACGGGTCCGACGGCCCCGGGTCGCCGCCCATCTGGGCCATCAACATCCACGGCTACTTCGCCGGGGGCGGCATGTACTGGCGCGAGAGCGCCCGGCTGGCCGAGCAACTCGGCTGGCGGGTCATCAACCCGAGCCTGCCCGGCTTCGGGGGGAGCGACCCGCTCGAGTGGCAGGACGTCTCCATGGAGAGCCTGGCCAACCAGATCATGGCCATCGTGCACAAGGTCGATGCCGGACCGGCGGTGCTGCTCGGCCATTCCATGGGCGGTGCCGTCGCGGTGCAGTTCGCCCACGACCACCCGCGGCGCACCCTCGGGGTGATCTACCGCGACGGCGTGAGCACGCCGGCATGGAAGGAGCGCCACGGCCTCATCCCGACGCTCCTGTCGCCCATCCTCCCCGACGTCGCGCCGATGGTCGACATGATCGCCGCCGTCGTCGTCGACCTGCCCGACCTCTTCATCGGCCGCATGTACTCGACGGTGCGCGCCGTGCTGCCCGACATGCGCCAGAACATCCGCACCATGAGCCAGACCATGCCCGTGGGCAGCATGCTGATGTCGGTCGACCAGCGCAGTGAGGTGCGCCACCTGGTGGCCCAACAGATCCCCATCCTCAACGAGTGGGGCTGCTTCGATCGCATCACGCCCGGCCACACGGCGCTCGAGTTCGCCGCCATCGCGCGCTCGCCCGTGCTGTGGGTGCCCGGAGGCCACAGCTGGATGCTGGCCCGGCCCCAGGGCCAGAGCGACATCCTCACTCACCTCGTCCCGCGCGAGTTCACACTGCGCGCCGTTAACTGACGATCGCCGTGCGGGCGGCCCGCGTCTCCGCTCGCCCGCGCCGCGCTGAAGGTGCACGGTGATCAGCCGCCTGCTCCAGCCGTTACTCTCCCTGCACGGGTGGGAGGCCTACGTGCTGGTGGGCGTGCTCGTCTTCGCCGAGGACGCGGTGATGCTCGGCTTCGTGTTCCCCGGCGAGACGGCGGCGATCCTCGGCGGCGTCCTCGCCTCCAAGGGCGGCGTGAGCCTGGGCGGCATCCTCGCCGTCGTGGTTGTGTGCGCCATCGTCGGCGACTCTGTGGGCTACGCCATTGGTGATCGCTGGGGTCACCAGCTCTTGCGGCTCGGCCCCCTGCACAAGCGCCAGAAGGGCATCGACGCCGCGCTGGACCAGCTGAAACGCCGCGGCGCGATCGCCGTGTTCGTCGGCCGCTTCTCCGCCTTCCTGCGCGCCGTCGTCCCGGGCCTGGCGGGTATGTCCAAGATCCGCTACCGCATATTCCTGCCTGCCAACGCGCTGGGCGGTATCTGCTGGGGATTCCTCTACGTCCTGCTCGGCTACTTCGTGGGGGAGCGCGTCGAAAAGGCGACAGGGATCGCGTCCGACATCCTGCTCGGCCTCATCGTCGTCGTCATCGTCGTGCTCGTGGTGCGCCACCGGCGCAAGGAGAAGCGGGAGATCGAGGGACCCTCCGAGGCCACGCCTGGGAGCGACGCAGCCGGCTGACCGTCGGAGTCAGGCCGGCGGGTCCAGGACGGAGCGATCCCCGGCGCGCAGGCCGGCGAGCACGCGGGCGAACTCGCCCGCGGCGTCGTCTCCCTGGGCGTCGGTGTCCATCCAGCGCACGGTGGAGGGGTCGCTCCGGTCCAGACCGAAGAGGCCGAAGCGCGGCTCGTAGGTGCCCCACTCGTAGTTGTCGACCAGCGACCAGTGCAGGTAGGCCCGCACGGGCACCCCGGCGGCCACCGCGTCGGCCACCGCCCCCAGGTGTTCGCGCACGTACCGCGGCCGGTCCATGCCGTCGTCCCGCGGCTCCGGGCGGCCGTCGCGCACCAGGGTCGACATGCCGTTCTCCACCACCCACAGGGGGAGGCCGGGACGCAGGGCGGACTCGGTGGCGCACCAGGACCGGAGCCCCGCGGGGTGCGGCTCGACGTCCCACAGGGCCCGTCCGAAGGACCAGTCGCGCCCGCCGGCGGGCCGGCGGCGGCCCGGGACGCGGATGGCGTGGCTGGCCACGGGGTCGTACCAGTCGAAGCCGACAGCGTCGAGGGTGCGGACGCGGGTCGAGGCGTGCGCGGCGGCGACCGCGCGCCTCGGCGCGTTGCGGCGCGTGAGGCCGCGCAAGCGGGCCCAGGCGGAGCCCCGCCCCGGCTCGCGCTCGGACCCGTAGGGCGTCACCGCGGCGAAGAACCGGCGCAAGGCCGCCTCACCGGCGTGGCGCGGGGGAAAGGCGGCGTCGTGGACCGCCCGGCGCTCGTCCACGTAGCGGTCGACGTCGCTCGGGTCGACGCCGGCGTCGCGGAGCCCGAGCAGGTCGAGCAGCATCCGGTCGAGCTCGTAGACCGACGACGAGCTCGTGTTGATGGTCACCTCGGCGTCGCGCTGCTCGCCGGTGACGGCGTCGGCGGCGAGCACGTGCGCGGTGAGCAGGTTGTCGAGGACGCAGAACGCGTCGGAGAGCGCCATGCGCCGGCCCGGCGGGCAGGCGCCCTCGATCCAGCCCATGAGCATCACGATGTTCGGCTCGTTGACCGTCACCCAGCGGCGGCAATAGGGGGCGAGTGCCGGGACGACACGGGCGACGTGGCGGGCGAAGACGTCGGGCGAGCCCGGGCGGAGCCAGAACTCCTCGCCCAGCCACCACGGGTGGGTGAAGTGGTGCAGGGTCACCATGGGCTCCATGCCCCGCGCCGCGCACATGGCGAGGATGGCGGCGTAGCGCTCCAGCGCAGCGTCGTCGAACGCCCCGGGCCGGGGCTCCAGGCGGGCCCACTCCACCGAGAGCCGGAACGCGTTGCACCCGATGGCCGCCGCCCGGTCCAATGCCTCCTCCGGGTGCCGCCAGAAGTCGCACGCCACCCCCGAGCGCGCCACCCGGCCGGTGGCCTCCCAGCCGGACCAGTTGTTGTGGGGCTCGCCCTCGCCGTTGAAACCGCCCTCGATCTGGTAGCCCGACGTCGCCACGCCGGCGGCGAAGCCCTCGCCGAGCAGGCTCATCGGGACGGAGACCTCAGTGGGGCTGCGCGATCGAGCGCATGCGCGACAGGGCAGCCGACACGATGTCGACCTCTTCGCGCGCCTGGCGCACCATGGAGCGCACCTGCGGCTCGGTGGCGTCGCTCCCCGCCCGCAGCGCGGCCGCCTGCACGTCCCTGGCCGCGCCGATGACCTCGGCCACCTGGTGCCGCACCGTGTCGGCCCGCTCCGTGCCGCGCGGCAGCCGGTGCTCCAGCCGCAGCAACCCGTCCAGCTCCCCGGCCACCGAGTGCAGCGAGCGGCACACCGACGGCAGCTCCGCCACCGGGGCGTCGTGGGACTCGGCGTGGGCCACGGCGACCTCGGCGTCCTCGACCGCGACCCACATGCGGCGCCGCACCCGGGCCGCCGTACCCCGGCTGAGCTCCTCGGGCGTGGCCCGCGACGCATAGCGCTCCCGGCCGGCCGAGAGGACGGCGAGCGTGGCCAGGACGCCGCGGGTCGCGACGTGCCCCCTGACCAGGCGCCAGTGCCGGCGCACGTAGCTGCGCGCGATCACGAACGCAGCGGCGAGCCCGAGCGCGGCCACGAGCCCGGCGATCAGCAGGAATTCCACCACGTGGGCCACGAATGTCACCCCCGGATCCTACGCGGCGGATCCCGGAATGCTCGGCGGTACCCTTGGTTGATGGAACCCGAGGCACCGGGGGGCACCAGCGGGGCGCCTCCCCCGCCCGCCCCGGCGTGGCAGCCCGGGATCCCGTCCATCCGCGAGCACCTGCCCAGCCTGGTCTTCGGCGCCGCCCTGCCAATCGGCGTCTACTTCCTGGCACGCCCCCACGTCGGCACGGACGCCACGGCTCTCGTCGTGGCCGGCGGGTTCTCGGTGGCCTGGATCGTCCTGCAGTTCGTGCGCCAGCGCAAGGTCGACGTCGTCGGCGCCGTGGTGCTCCTCGGCTTCGCGGTCGGCGTCGTCAGCTCGACGCTGCTGGGCGGCAACGCGTACGTGCTCAAGGTCCGGGACGCCTTCTTCACCGCGCTCTTCGGCGTCGGGTGCATCGTCACCCTCTTCACCCACGACCGCCCCGCGCTGTTCTACGTGAGCCGTTACCTCTCCGCCGGGAACGACCCCGACAAGGTGTCCGCCTTCGACAGGCTGCACGAGCTGCCCGTCGGCCGCCACACGTTCCGCGTCCTCTCGGTGGTCTGGGGCATCGGGCTGGTCGTCGAGGCGTCGTGCCGCCTGACGCTGGCCGACATCATGCCCACGGGGACGTTCCTGGCCGTCTCGCCCTTCATCACGGCCAGCGTGATCGGCGGCCTGTTCGCCTTCACTGCCGTCTACAGCAGGCGGGTCCAGCTCGAGGCGGCCGCCCTCGGCTCGCGGATGACGCCCCGGCCGGCGCCCGAGAGCGACGACCCGCCCGAGATTCCCCTCCCCTGACGGGCGCCGGTAGCCTCGGCGCGCACAGGCGCCGACCGACGGCGGGGGCACCAGCGAAGGGAGCACCATGGCTGACGAAGTGCTGCGGGAACGCCGCGGCAACGTGGAGATCCTCACCATCAACCGGCCCGAGGCCCGCAACGCCATCAACGGCGCCGTCAGCCAGGCCATGGCCGCCTTCATGGACGAGCTCGCCGAGGACCCCGACTGCTGGGTGGTCGTCATCACCGGGAGCGGCGACAAGGCGTTCAGCGCCGGCATGGACCTCAAGGCCTTCAGCAGCGGCGAGGGCGGCGACATCATGGGCGCAAGCGGTGGCTTCGGCGGCCTCACCCAGCGCGACTTCCCCAAGCCGATCATCGCCGCCGTCAACGGCTCCGCCCTGGCGGGCGGCTTCGAGATCATGCTCTCGTGCGATCTCGTGGTCGCGGCCGAGCACGCCACCTTCGGGATCCCCGAGGCCAAGCGCGGGCTGGTCGCCGGCGCCGGTGGACTGATCCGGATGCCCAAGCGGCTGCCCATGGCCGTGGCGCTCGAGCTCGCCATGACGGGCGACGCCATTGGCGCCGAGCGGGCCTACGCACTCGGCCTCGTCAACAAGGTCGTGCCGGCCGACGCGCTCCTGGCCGAGGCCGTCGCGCTGGCCGAGCGGATCGCCGCCAACGCGCCGCTGGCCGTGCGCTACTCGAAGAGCGTGATGAAACGCGCCGCCGAGGTGCCCGAGTCCGAGGGATGGGCCATCAACACCGAGGCGGTCCGCGTCGTGTTCTCCTCGGCCGACGCCATGGAGGGCCCCATCGCCTTCGCCGAGAAGCGCCCCGCCAGGTGGCAGGGCAAGTAGCAGCGTGCTGGCGCCCGCGCTCGAGACCGTCCGCCTGACCCTCCACGTCCTGGCGGCGACCGTGTGGGTGGGCGGCCAGATCGTGCTGATGGGCCTCGTCGGCCCGGCCCGCGGGATGGGGGGCGACGCCACCAAGACGCTGGCGCGGGCCTTCGCCCGCATGGCCTGGCCCGCCTATGGGGTCCTGCTCGTGACCGGCATCTGGAACGTCACGGCGGTCCACTACTCCTCCCAGGACTCGGCCTGGAAGGCGGTGCTCATGGCCAAGATCGTCGTGGTGATCCTGGCCGGCGTTGCCGTTGGCCTGCACCAACGGGCCACCACCAAGGGCCAGCTCGCCCTGTGGGGCTCGGTGGGCGGCGTGGCCAGCGTGGCCGCGCTGGTCATGGGCATCCTTTTGGCCGGGTGACTCCGAATAGAGATGTGACGCGATCGTCGCGTGCGGGTACCCCGTGCGTGGAATGGGTCTAACCTTGGACCCAGCCCACTCCCACGTGGACCCGGGTGAAGGAGAACCTCATGCTCGCTGACCTTTTCGGCCCCGACCTGCTCATCGTGGCCATCATCCTCGTCGTGCTGCTCTTCGGCGGCGCCGCCATCCCGAAGCTGGCCCGCAACCTCGGCTCGGCCAAGAACCAGTTCGAGAAGGGGATGGAGGAGGGCAAGGCGGAGGGCGCGGCCGAGACGAACGGCGCCTCGGCCGCGTCGGACGCGCCGGCCCCGACATCCCCGGCCGAGGAGAAGTCCCAGGGCGCCTGACGCGTCCACCGGCGACAGCGACGTCGCCGAGAGGGTCCGGGCCATCCGGGGGGGGTTCATGCCATCTGACGTCCTGTCCGTCGCCGACCGCCTCTGGAACGGCGAGATCTCGACGGCGACCTTCCACCCCGTCGACCACATGGGTGGCTTCGTCGAGATCACCGACGGCGTCGGCTTCTGCCCCTCCTTCGCCAACGTGTCGGCATTCGCCACCGAGGACGGCCTCCTCCTCGTCGACACCGGCAGCGCGCCCCTGGCCAAGGTCGTCCACGACGACATCCGGACCTGGAGCCCGGCCCGCCTGAACACCGCCGTCTACTCCCACGGGCACATCGACCACGTCTTCGGCGTGCCGGTCTGGGAGGCGGAGGCCGAGGCCGAGGGCTGGGCCGCACCCGAGGTCATCGCGCACCACGCCCTGCCGGCCCGCTTCGACCGCTACATCTTCACGGCCGGCTACAACACCATCATCAACCGGCGGCAGTTCGGCTTCACCGACCTGAACTGGCCCACCGAGTACCGCTACCCGGACCGGACGTACCACGACACCCTGGACGTCTCCGTCGGCGGCGTCGACTTCTCGCTGCGCCACGAGAAGGGCGAGACCGACGACCACACCATCACCTGGCAGGCGGACCGGCGCGTGCTCTGCTGCGGCGACCTCTTCATCTGGACCTCGCCCAACGCCGGGAACCCCCAGAAGGTGCAGCGCTACCCGAGGGAGTGGGCGGCCGCCCTGCGCCGCATGCTGCTGCTGGAGGCCGAGTTCCTCCTGCCGGGGCACGGCTTCCCCGTCATCGGGGCCGACCGGGTCCGCCGCGCCCTCACCGACACGGCGGACCTGCTCGACTCCCTGGTCGACCAGACGCTGGCCGTCATGAACGCCGGCGGCCGGCTCGACGACGCCATCCACGGCGTCCGCCCCCCGGCCGAGCTCGAGGCGCGGCCCTACCTGCGCCCGGTCTACGACGAACCCGAGTTCATCGTCCACACGGTGTGGCGTCAGTACGGCGGCTGGTGGGACGGCAACCCGGCCACGCTCAAGCCGGCCCCCGAGCGCGCCCTTTCGGCCGAGCTGGCCGCGCTCGCCGGCGGACCGGGGGCGCTGGCCGACCGCGCCCTGGAGCTCCTGGCGGTGGCGCGGGACGCGCCCGAGTCCGAGTCGGAGCAGGCCGAGGGGGCACTGCGCGTCGCCGGCCACCTGGCGGAGCACGCGTGGCTGGCCGCCCCCGGCGACGAGGGTGTCCAGCGGGCGCGCCGGGAGGTGTTCGCGGCCCGGGCCGCCCGGGCCACCTCCACCATGGCGCGGGGCGTGTTCACCTGGGCCGCCAACGAGTCCGTGGTGCCCCCACACCCCCATCCGCACTGACGCCGGTGGCGGCACCCCGCTGTGCTGCCGATTAGAGGTTTTTTTGCGGGGTTCGATAGTGTCAGCGCCGTGGACTCGTCGCTGACCGGCCCCCCACCCGACACGCCCGAAACCCCAGCTCGCAGTCGTAAGAGTCCACGGCGGCTGGCCGCCGGGATGGTGGCCCTCGGCGCCCTCCTCCTCACCGGCTGCCAGCTCCCCAGCTTCGGCGCCTACAAGGGCGCCACCACTCAGGCCCGCTCGACCTTCCACCTCTGGCAGGGCTTCGTCATCGCGGGCCTGATCGTCGGCGTGTTCGTCCTGATCCTCATCCTCTGGGCCGTCTTCCGCTACCGGCGCCGCTCCGACGAGATGCCGGTGCAGACCCAGTACCACACGCTGACCGAGATCACCTACACGGTGGTGCCGATCCTGATCGTGCTCGGGCTGTTCGTGGCCACCGTGCTGGTGGAGAACAAGGTCACCGCCGTGGAGCCGGACCCGGCCACCGTTCTCCACGTCTACGCGTTCCAGTGGGGCTGGGAGTTCGAGTACCAGAACGGCGTCAAGGTCATCGGCCAGACCACCGACGCCCCGACCATGGTGGTCCCGACGGGCGAGACGGTACGGATCTACCTCCGCTCCTACGACGTGCTGCACGGCTTCTACGTGCCCGAGTTCAACTTCAGCCGCTACGCCAGCCCGGGGTACTGGACCAGCTTCGACCTCAACGTCCTGCACAACGGCGTCTACCGGGGGCAATGCACCCAGCTGTGCGGCCTCTACCACTCCTTGATGTTCTTCAACGTCCGCTCGGTGTCGCCGTCGGCCTACACGACGTGGCTCCGCGTCACGGATGCCTTCCAGCGGGCGCACCCGAACTCCATCGGTCAGCTCCCGGCCGACCTTCACGCCAACCAGAACGGGTCCGTGCCCAGCTACTCTGGCAATACGGGCAACTCCGGCAACTCGGGCAGCGGGAACACCGGCAACTCAGGAGGTGCGCTCTACGGTGACTGACGTCATCGCTCCACCCGTCGAAGCTCCACCCGTCGAGACACACGAGCCGACGGAGCTCTACCTCCCGCCCCAGGTGCCCGGGGACGGGCACGAGCCCCACGGCGGTGGCCATGAGGACCACGGCCCGACCGGCATCCTCAAGTGGCTGACCTCGACCGACCACAAGGTCATCGGGCTGAGCTACATGATCACGTCGATCGTGATCTTCTACATCTCGGGGATCATGGCGCTGATCATGCGGCTTCAGCTCACCTCGCCGCACAGCTCGCTGCTCAGCTTCGCGCAGTACAACGCGCTGTTCACCATGCACGGCAGCCTGATGCTGTACCTCTTCGCCGGCCCGTTCGCGTTCGGTGGCCTGGCCAACTACATCGTGCCGCTGCAGATCGGGGCGCCCGACATGGCCTTCCCCCGCCTCAACGCGCTGAGCTACTGGCTGTACCTGACCGGCGCCATCACCATGCTGATGGGGTTCTTCGTGGCCGGTGGCGCAGCCCAGTTCGGGTGGGTGGCCTACGCACCGCTCTCCAGTGCGACCAGCTCGCCCGGCGCCGGGCCCGACCTGTTCTTGATGGGGATCGCCCTCACCGGGTTCTCGGCCATCTTCACCGGCGTCAACCTGTGCGGGACGATCTTCTACCTGCGCGCGCCGGGCATGACCATGTTCCGGATGCCGATCTTCACCTGGAACATGCTGGTGACCGCGATCCTGATCCTGATCGCCTTCCCCGTTCTCACCGCCGCCGTGGTGATGCTGTTCGCCGACCGCCACTTCGGCACCCACATCTACACGGCGGTCGGCTGCCATCTGGTGAACGGCTTGCCCATGCGATCGTGCGGCTCACCGCTGTTGTGGCAGAACCTGTTCTGGTTCTTCGGCCATCCCGAGGTCTACATCCTGGCCCTGCCGTTCTTCGGCATCGTGACCGATGTGCTCCCCGTCTTCTCACGCAAGCCGGTCTTCGGCTACAAGGGCATGGTCTTCGCCACCATGGCCATCGCGGCACTTTCCACCGGTGTGTGGGCGCACCACATGTTCACCACCGGCGCCGTGCTGCTGCCGTTCTTCTCCTTCCTGAGCCTCCTGATCGCCGTGCCGACCGGCATCAAGTTCTTCAACTGGATCGGCACCATGTGGCACGGGCAGCTGACCTTCGCCACACCCATGCTCTTCTGTCTCGGCTTCCTCTTCGCCTTCCTCATGGGTGGGGTGACCGGCATCATGCTGGCGTCGCCCCCGATCGACTTCGCCACCCACGACACCTACTTCGTGGTGGCCCACTTCCACCAGGTCCTCTTCGGGACCGCCGTCTTCGCCGGCTTCGCCGGCGTCTACTACTGGTACCCCAAGATGTTCGGCCGCATGTTGCGCGAGAGCCTGGGCAAGTGGCACTTCTGGCTGATGTTCATCGGCTTCTGGGTCACCTTCATGCCCCAGTACGTGCTCGGGCTCCTGGGCATGCCGCGCCGGGTGGCCAGCTACCCGTCCAACCTCGGTTGGCAGAGCTACAACATCGTCTCGACCGTGGGTGCCTTCCTCATCGCCGCGGGATTCGCCTTCCTGCTGGTCAACTTCGTGGTCTCGTGGCGCAACCCGATCCCGGCCGGGGACAACCCCTGGGACGGCCACACGCTCGAGTGGGCCACCACCT
Organism: Acidimicrobiales bacterium; assembly: GCA_049514295.1. Classification (GTDB taxonomy): domain Bacteria; phylum Actinomycetota; class Acidimicrobiia; order Acidimicrobiales; family RAAP-2; genus Bog-473. The sequence continues at coordinate 3,036 of JBEKVF010000031.1, read as the reverse complement.
CACCGCCGCCGCACCACAACTTCACGCGCCTGCCGCCAATCCGCTCGGAGCGGCCGACCTGGGACTACAACCACCCTGACGCGCTGACGGTGCCCCACGGCAAGGGCTCCCACAACGGGCACGCCAACGGGATGGTGAAGGAAACGGTATGAGAGTCTCGGCGGTCTTCCTCTTGTTCCTCGGGGCCTTCTTCGGGCTCATCGGCCTCGTCTACTGGTTCTGGGGCTACGAGGACGGAGGCGGCGTGATGCTGCTGGGCGCCACGCTGCTCGGCTTCCTTCCCGGCCTCTACTACTGGTTCTGGTATCGGCGCTTCCACGGCCACAAGTACTTCTTCTGGGGCAGGATCCACGCCGCCGGCGAGCGCCCCTCCGACCGCGAGGACGCCGACCTGGCGGACGGGGCGGGCAACATCGACTCGTTCCCCGGCTCCTCCATCTGGCCCTTCGTCATGGGCATGGGTGCCTTCATGACCGTGCTGGCGCTCGTCTTCGGCGTATGGCTCATGTTCATCGGCGTGCCACTGATTCTGACCGCGCTCACCGGCGTCACCGCCGAGAGCCGGCGCGGGGGCAACGTCTGACGCTGGACGGGCCACCGGTAGCCTGACCCGGTGGCAGCGGCGAGCACGGAGTCCCTGGAGGCGCACGGCCTCTCACGCTCGCTCGTCGCACTCATCGCGGTCGCCACCGGCGCCGTGGTGGCCAACCTGTACTACGCGCAACCCGTACTGCACCAGGTGGCGCGCAGCTTTCACAGCGGCCCGGGGCCGACCTCGTCGATCATCACCGCCACCCAGATCGGCTACGCGGCGGGGCTCCTGTTGATCGTCCCGCTGGGCGACCTCCACCCGCGCCGTGCGCTGGTGACTCGGCTCTTCCTCATCTCGACCGTTGCGCTGGTCGGCTGCGCCCTGGCGCCCAACCTGTGGCTCTTCGGCCTCGCCTCGGTCGCCGTCGGCGCTGCCTCGGTCGCCGGCCAGGTCATGATCCCCTTCGCCGCCGACCTGGCACCCGAGGAGCGCCGGGGCCGCGTCGTGGCCCGCATCATGACGGGGTTGCTCATGGGCATCCTGCTGGCCCGCACGGTGTCGGGTCTGGTGGCCCAGGCGGCGGGATGGCGCGCCATCTACTGGTTCTCGGCCGCGCTCATGGTGGTCTTCGCGTTCGTGCTGTGGCGGGCGCTGCCCGCCGAGGGCCCGCGCCCGCACCGCAGCTACGCCGAGCTGGTCGGCGGGTCGCTCCGGCTTCTGGCCACCGAGCCCGTGCTCAGGCGGCGGGCGTGGCACGGCGCCTGCGCCTTCGCCGCCTTCAGCGTGCTGTGGACCACGCTCGCCTTCCTGCTCTCGGGGAGCCCCTACCGCTACTCCAATGCCGTGATCGGGCTGTTCGGCCTCGTGGGGGCCGGCGGGATCGCGGCGGCCAACTTGGCCGGCAAGCTGGCCGACTCCGCCCGGGCCACCGCCACCACCATCGGCACCGGGGTGCTCCTGGCGGGCTCGTTCGCGCTGCTCTGGGCCGGCCGCACCTCGCTGGCGGCGCTCATCATCGGCATCGTCGTGCTCGACATCGGCACCCAGGGCATGCAGATCACGAATCAGGCGGTGATCTACGCGCTGCGCCCCGATGCCAGAAGCCGTATCAACAGCGCCTACATGGTCTGCTACTTCCTGGGCGGTGCCGTCGGCTCGGTGAGCGCCGGCGCCCTCTACGGGACGCACGGCTGGGCGGGGGTCTGCCTGCTCGGTGCCGGCTTCGGCACGCTCACGCTCGCCATGTCGGTCTACGACCGGGTGCGACCCCCGGCGACCCGCGCCGAGGCGGCGGTCGCGACCTCCTGACCGGGCGGCCGGTGCTTCAGCGCTCGACGATCTCGAGCCCGTTCCCGTCCTGATCGCGAAAGGCGAACATCGGTGGCACGCCGGGCCAGCGAAGCACGTCGTCAGCATCGACACCGCGGGACCGCAGTGCCGCGTGTGCGACGTCGGCATCGTCCGTCGTGAACCTGATGCCGGTCTCCACACCCGCGGGGAGACCGTCATGTGAGCGAACGAGCGCGACCGACACGGTCATGCCCGGCGGCGCCATCTCGATCCAGCGGCTGCCGCCTCCCATCGGGACATCGAGCCGCGTCTCGAAGCCGAGCGTCTCGGCGTAGAACTTCAGGGCCCGGTCATGGTCGACGACGGGAATGCCAACCGTCCGGATACCCGTGACGGCCGCGGCAGTGTTGGTCTGTGACATCTTCTTCTTCTCCTCTTGGTTGAAGTTCCGGTCTGTTCAGGCGTACATGATCGAGCCCGGCGTGGTGAGCAGCTCGCCCGTCTCGAGCCAGGTCTTGAGACCCGAGAGGACCATCGGCCAGCCGCCGAAGATCTGTGCGTTGGCGCCCTCGCGCAGCTGGTCGTGGGTGAGCGTGAGATGGCACGAGTCGCCCACCTGCTCGATCTCCCAGGTGACCCGGGAGAAGCCCTCGGCCCGCACTTCGTCGTCCCACAGGGCCGCCATGGTGTGAACCAGGCGCCGCGGCGGGTCCACCTCGAGCACCTCGCCCTCGCCGAGGTGGACGTCGTGCTTGGCCACGTCGACACTGATCGGCGAGCCCACCTTCCAGTCCGAGTTGACCGCGGCGCCGAAGTTGTACTTGGCCCGGATCTCGGGGTCGACGATCGCCTCCCACAGGCGCTCGGGTGTGGTCTTGATGAAGATCTCGTACACCTTTTCCATTGGCCTCTCCAGTCTCTCCTTGATCTCACTGAGCCCTGCCACCCAGGGCTCCGAGTACTTGCTGACCCAGCGGTCGTGGACGAGCCGGATCGGCACCGGGTTGAGGAAGTGGAGCTTCTCGCGGCCCCTCCGCCTCGTCACCACCAGGCCGGCCTCCTCGAGCTGCTTGAGGTGCTTCATGACGCCGAAGCGCGACATGGAGAACCTCTCCTCCAACATGCCCAGGGTCTGGCCGTCCTCCCGGAAGAGCTCGTCGAGCAAGCTCCGCCGCGTGGGGTCGGCCAGTGCTTTGAACACCTCATCCACTCCG